>CAYRHA010000024.1:0-7887 GCA_964424005.1 uncultured Muribaculaceae bacterium | reverse complement strand
TAGGTATGAGTATAATTAGTCAAAGTGAATCATTAGTACCTGCTGATAAGAAGATATATAATCTTAGGGATAAAACTAATACTACTATGTCTATACCATTAATTGCGTCAAGTATTATGAGTAAGAAGATTGCTTGTAATGCCGATAAAATACTAATTGATGTTAAATGTGGTGTTGGAGCATTATTAAAAACAAAGGAAGAAGCAATTGAGTTATCAAAAATACTTTGCAAGATTGGTAAAAAATATAATAAAGAAACAATATGCATAATTACTAATATGAATTGTCCTCTTGGAAATATGATTGGTAACAGTTTAGAGATAAAAGAAGTAATTGAAATATTAAATGGTAAAGGCAATAAGAATCTTAGAGAACTATGTATATATTTATCATCATATATTATTAGTATGGCTAAAAATATAAGTATTGAAGAAGCAAGAGCATTAGCTCTGGATAGTATTAACTATAAGATGGCATACAATAAGTTTCTTGAGTTTATAGCTAGTCAAGGTGGAGATATTAATGGCATAAAAGTTTCAGATAAGATTGTTGAAGTTAAGAGTGATAAAGCCGGATATATTAATAATATAGATGCTTTGATAATAGGTAATTGTTCTATGAAATTAGCAAGAGTAAATAACGGTATAGATTACTCAGTTGGAATAGAAATTATTAAGAATATTGGAGATTATGTTAATACAGGTGATACTCTTGCAAAGATATATATTAATGATATTGCTCCTGATGATATACTATGTGCTTTTACAATAGAAGCATTTAAAAAGGAATATAAAATTGTAGAAAATATAGTTAAATATTAATTGTTAATGATTATGTTTTATGGTATTATTTATTGTAGAGAATAACGGGGTTGATACTATGTATAATTTAGGATCACAATTCATGTTTGATATCAATAAAGCTCGTGCAAGTGCGACTTCTATTTTTGTTGGGAAAACATATAGAATATCTGTTATTACTGAAAGATTAATAAGAATTGAATATAATAAATTAGGAATATTTGAAGATAGACCCACGCAAACTGTACTATATAGAAACTTTGAGACTCCTAAAATTACTGTTATGCAAGATAGCAGATTTTTAGAGATAACTTCTAAATATTTTAGATTGGAATATTTAAAAGAAGGTAAAATAAATTCTATTAAGAATTTAAAAGTATATTTATTGAGTACAGATAGAATATGGTATTTTAAACATCCTGAAGTTAAGAACTATGAAGGATCTCTAATGTCAATAGATGATTATGATAAGAGTACTAAGTTTGGCAAGAGCCTATATTCTCTTGATGGGTTTGTATCTATTGATGATTCAAAGAGTATGGTAATAAATGAAGATGGTACTTTCTCAAATAGAGAGACGGAATCTTATGACATATATGTATTTATGTATAGAAAAGATTTCGGATTATGTTTAAAGGATTATTTTGCAATAACTGGATATCCTCCTTTAATGCCTAGATATGCTCTAGGTAATTGGTGGTGTAAGAATTATTTTTATAATGATTTTGAATTAAATAAATTATTTTTAAGATTTACCAAAGAGCAAATACCAATTTCTATTTTATTGTTAGATAAAGATTGGCATATTAGAAATACTGACAATAAAAAGAATTTATTAACAGGATATACATTTAATACAAAATTATTTCCTAACCCTGGAAATACAATATCTTTAATGCATAGAAAAGGCATTAGAGTAGGATTATATAATAATCCTATTGAAGGGATACATACTCATGAGAATATGTATAGTAAATCAAAAGAGTATTTAGGTGGAGAAGAGAACAAACCTATTTCTTTTGCACCTTTTGATCCTAAATTTATAGATGTATATTTAAAATTATTGTTACATCCTCTAGAAGGAATTGGTGCTGACTTCTTTTGGAATGATTACTATGATAAGTCAAATGTAAATATTAATTATTTATTATCTCATTACTGTTTTCTAGATTCAGGAAGAAATGAATCTAAGAGAAGCATGCTTATGATGAGGAATCCAACTATTGCATCACATAGGTATGGTGTTCTTTATTCTGGAAAGACAAAGGTTGGCTTTAAAACACTAAAATCATTACCTTTTATTAGTTCTAGTTCTTCTAATATTGGATTATCTTGGTGGAGTCATGATATAGGTGGTTATTATTCTGGTATAGAAGATGGAGAATTATACTTAAGATATGTACAATTGGGATGTTTTAGTCCAATATTCAGAATACATGTTGATTATGGTAAATATTATAAGAGGGAACCATGGAGATGGGATGTTCAAACTTTTGAAATAGTTAAGTATTACATGCAATTAAGACATAAGTTAGTACCATATTTATATACAGAAGCATACAAATATAGTAAAGAAGGAAATCCATTAATACAACCATTGTATTATAAACAACCAGATATATATGATAAACCAATATATAAAAATGAATACTATCTTGGCTCTGAGATTTTGGTTTCACCAATAACTGATAAGAAAGATCAAGTTATGAATAGGGTAATACATAAATTTTATTTACCTGCTGGATTGTGGTATGATTTTAGAACTGGTAAGAAATTTAATGGAGATAAGTCATATGTATCATTCTTTAAAGATGAAGATTATCCAGTATTTGTACGCAGTGGGGGCATTATACCTATAGACCAAGATGTTAGAAATAATGTGGATTCTCCAGAGAATCTTGAAGTACATATATTTCCGGGAAGAAGTAATACATATAATTTATATGAAGATGATGGAAGTAGTAACTTATATAAACAAGGATACTATTTAAAAACCTCTTTTGATTACAATTATCAAGAAAACAATTATACATTAATTGTAAGGGCAGTTGAAGGTAAGAGTGGCATAATACCTGAAAAGAGAAACTATAAATTTAGATTTAGAAATATTAAAAAGACAGATGATGTAGTTGTTAATTTTGATGGTAAGAATTTAGATTTTGAAGCTTATGAAGATGAAAAAGATTTTATTGTAGAAGTTCCTAGTGTTCCTACAATAGGACAATTGACTATTAATTGTAAAGGTAAAGCTATTGAAATAGATGCAGTAAGATTAATTAATGAAGATATTGATGAGATAATTTTTGATATACCAATAGAAACTAAGCTTAAAGAAAAGATTAGTGAAATACTATTTGGAGATTTACCAATTAAAAAGAAGCGTATTAAAATTAAAAGATTGAAAAAAGATGATTTGGATGAAAAATTTATCAGGATGTTTTTAAGACTTCTTGAATATATTGAACAAATATAATATACTATAAGTGATTATAAGATTATTGTGTTTGTAAGAGCGTTCTTATAATAGAACGCTTTATTTTGGAGGATGTATGGAAGATTTATTATTATTTGCAATTTTATATGTAATTATTTTTTCTTTTTATATGCTTTTCTTTATTATTAGAAGAAAAGCAAAAAGAAAAATATTAGAAGTTATGTATCTTGAATCCAAGTACAAATTAGATATGTCTAAATTTAATATTAAAAAGGTGAAGAAACACATAGCATTAATAAATTCGCTTATATTTACAATAACAATATTTATTATGAGTTTATTTAGTAATATTGCATTAAAAGTATTAGTTGCATTTGCAACAGTAATGACATTGATACTAATATTTTATAAGCTTCTTGCAATACTATATAAGAATAAGAAGTGAAACATGAAGTATATATTATTATTTATATTATTCTTGTGTCTTACTGGATGCTCAAACGAAACGATAGAAAACAAGAAGTATAAAGCTTATATTGAGGAATTGAAAGAGAATACAAGTTTTAATGATAATGGACCATTTGATTTAAATATATATTATGATGAATTAACTGAAGATGAAGTAATGTATAGGGTTATATTAGATAACCCAACTTCAATATTAAATGATGTTGAAATGTTAGTTATACATGATTATAAAACAAGTGATATATTTCCAAGTTCAGGTATATTTGAGACAAAATATAGTTTAAAACCAGAGTTTATTGATATGGAAAAGAATTATACCGAAGGTATTATATTGGTTGGATATATCGATTATATTGGTAATATAGATGATTTAGATATTAACTTTAAAGTATTGATTAAATATTATGATGAATCAGGAGATTTGATTGAGTACTATTACAATGTGAATTAGGAAGTGATAATTTGAAAAAAAATACTTTTATTCAAGGTGCAATTGTTGCAACAATTGCTATTGTTATAACAAAGATAATAGGTGTTCTTTATGTTATACCTTTTTATCCATTAATTGGAGAACAAGGTGGAGCACTTTATGGATATGCATATTCTATATATAATATGTTTTTAAATATATCTACTGCAGGAATTCCTTTTGCAATTAGTAAGATTACTAGTGAATATAATTCATTAGGTAAATACTATTTAAAAGAAAAGGCATATAAGATAGGTAAATACTTTATATGCGGATTGGGATTCTTATCGTTTATATTATTATTTTTCTTTTCAGATCAAATTGCATATTTATTTATAAGAAATATTGAAGGTGGAAATACAATTGAAGATGTATCTTTTGTAATAAAGATGGTTTCTTTTGCCTTGCTAGTAGTGCCAGCATTAAGTGTATTAAGAGGATATTTACAAGGCCATAGATTTATTACACCATCATCAAATAGCCAAGTAATAGAACAAGTGGTAAGAGTTGCATTTCTTCTTCTTGGTAGTTATTTTGCTTTAAAGGTATTTAATCTATCTCTAAGAAATGCAGTAGGGATAGCAGTTTTTGCTGCTACTTTTGGTGCTCTTTCTGCATATTTATATATAGTTGCTAAAGTAAGAAAAAATAAAGATAAGTTAAACATAAATTCAGAAAAAGATGTATCTGATAGAAAGACTACTACAAAAGAAATATTAAAGAAGATAATAATTATTGCAGTCCCATTTATATTAATAGATGCTATTAGATCTCTATATAGTTTTATTGATTTATTAACTATCAATAAAACAATGGTATCTTTAGGATATAGTATTGTTGAATCAGAAGCTGTTGTTGGAACATTATCTACATGGGGAATGAAATTAAATTCAATTTTATATGCAATATCTACTGGTTTAATAATTAGTTTAATACCAAATATAACTAGTAGTAATGCATTAAAAGATAATGAAGATGTAAAGCATAAAATAAACAAGGCATTACAAGCACTTGTATTTGTTGTATTGCCTGCAACAGTAGGATTATCATTCTTATCAACTCCAGTTTGGAATATATTTTTTGGAAATACAAGTGTAGTTGGTCCTTTAGTATTTAGTTATTCTGTATTTACTGCATTTGTGGTTTGTATAAATAATGTTACTTCCTCAGTATTGCACTCATTGTCTTATTCTAAGAAAGTAATAATGAGTATAATAATTGGATTACTAGCTAAGATATTATTAGTTGTACCATTAATGAACCTTGCACACACAATTAATATTCATGCATCTTATGGTATAACTACATCTACTATTATAGGATTTACTATTTGTTTCATATTAAATCTATATTATATAAAGAAATATACTGGTATAAAATACAAAGATACTGGTATTAGATTCTTAAAAACATTAGTAAATGTTGGAATAATGCTTATATCGTTAATATTATTATCAAAGGTAATACCAACAACAAACTTATCTAGATTTGGATACTTGCTTATTACATTATTTTATGCTATTATAGGTGGAATAATTTATTTATTATTATCAATAAAGACGAAAGTGATTTATGAAATATTTGGAGATAATATATTCAAGAGAATATTTTCAAAATTCAAAAGAAATAAATAGTTATTCTGTAAGGGGGTTTACAAAATGACAAATGTAGATAATAAATTTGAATCAAAATATTTAAATATGCTTGGATTACAATACACGCCAATTATAAAAAGTGATGATTATATTGGTGTTGTTTCTAGAAATGATTTCATTATAGGGTATTCTAAAAAGCAAAAAGAAAGTATTAAGGTAGACTTAGAATATATTGATATTAGGAATGATTGCTTGTATAAGAAGATTGAATTTAAGAGATTAAAAGATAAAAATGTTATTGAAGGTACAATTACTACTTTATGTTCTGATGGAGATGTTAAGATAAATTACACAATGGATGAAAGAGAAGCAACTCATAAGTTAGAGCTTTTAAATCAAGATAATACATTTCAATTAAATTTTTCAGAAGAATCAATTGCTGCAGTTTACAAAGAAACATATTATGAATGTGATATCAATAATATAAATGGACAGATGAAAAAAGACAAAGAAGTAATTATGAGTGTTTCAAGTTATTTCCATAGTGTATTACCTGATTTATTAACAAATATTTTAAATAAATATAGAAAATTTGATTCATATATAATTTCAGAAATAAGTGATCAATTTAGAGAACAAGATAAGGTGAAGCAACTAATTATTTAGTTGCTTTTTTAATGTTTTTAAATAAATATATGCTAATCATCATTTAAATTAAATAACCTTTTATGTTATACTTATATAGTACTTGGGAAGTGATAAAATGAAATGTGATTTTGTACTAGATAAATTTGAAGGACCTTTAGATTTATTGCTACATTTAATTAAGAAAGATAATATAGATATATATGATATAAATCTAGCAGATTTAACAACTCAATATTTAGATTATATAAGAAATATGGAAACACTTAATCTTGATATTGCTAGTGAATATCTTGTAATGGCTGCTGAGCTAATAGAAATGAAATCCAGGGCATTACTTCCAAAAAGTGAATTTGCGGATGAAGATGAATATGAAGAAGATCCTAGAGAACAATTAATAAAGAAGTTAATGGACTATCAACAATATAAAGATGTATCTAATGAATTAAGAAATCTAGAAACAAATAGAAGTGAAATATATACAAAAGTACCCGAGAATTTAATAGAATATGTTGATAGAAAAGAATTAATGGCTAAATATAATATATCCTTTTCAGATTTATTAAATGCAATGGATCAATTCATTGTCAGAAAAGATATGGAGAAACCATTACAAACTACTATAACTAATAGAGAAATATCAGTAGAAGATAGAAGCAAAGAAATAAGAGAAATATTAAAATTAAAAAAGGAAGTTTCTTTTAATGAACTTTTTGAATTAAAAATAAAGAGTGAAGTAATAATAACATTCTTATCCATTCTAGAACTTGCTAGGAAAGAGCAAATAATATTATGGCAAGAAAACAATTTTGAAAACATATTGATTAGATTGAGTGAGGTATAAATATGAAGGCAATATTAGAAGGATTATTATTTGTTGTTGGTGATGAGGGACTAACTGTTGAACAAATAACAAATATATTAGAAATAAATGAAGAAGAAACAAAAAAATTAATATTAGATTTAAAAAACGATTATGAGAGTAAAGATAGGGGATTGAGAATTGATTATCTTGGCAATACTCTAAAATTAACAACAAAAAGGGAGCACAAGGAGTACTATAAGAAACTAGTAGAAGAGGATAATAGATGTTTATCTCAAGCGGCATTGGAAACACTTGCTATAATTGCATATAATGAACCAATTACTAGAATAAAGGTAGAAGAAATAAGAGGAATTAATAGTATAAATATTATTAGGAAATTAGCAGCAAAAGGTTTTATAAAAGAAGTTGGTAGAGAAAACACAATTGGTAAAGCAATTTTATATAAAACAACTGATGATTTCTTAGATTATTTTGGATTATCTTCTAAAGAAGATCTTCCTAGAATAAAAGAAAATACGGATGTTAAAGAAGATCAAGATTTATTTATGTCTACATATAAAGAGGAAATTGATTGATACAATTATATGTTTTATGGTAATATAATAATAGGAGGAATATATGAGTGGGTTATTAAATTTATTAGTAGAAAA
>CAYRHA010000023.1:0-8083 GCA_964424005.1 uncultured Muribaculaceae bacterium | reverse complement strand
TATTTTGCGGATAGTTATATGTTCTTATTTTTTCCGATCTGTCTCCTGTACCTATTTTTGTTCTTCTTTCTTTGCTTTCGATATCTTCCTTTTCTCTAAGTCTTTCCTCATATATCTTGCTTTTTAACACTTGTAGAGCTTTTTCTTTGTTTTTTATTTGGCTTCTTTCATTTTGACAAGTAACCACTATTCCTGTTGGTATATGTGTCATTCTTACTGCACTATCAGTTGTATTTACTGATTGTCCGCCAGCTCCACTTGATCTATATACATCTACTTTAATATCTATCTCTTTGACTTCTATATCTAAATCATCATGTTCTGGTAATACAATTACTGTAGCCGTTGATGTGTGCACTCTTCCTTGTGTTTCAGTTTCAGGTACTCTTTGTACTCTGTGTGTTCCGCTTTCATATTTTAATTTTGAATACGCGCCCTTCCCTTTAACTACAAATTCAATTTGTGCATATCCTCCAGAAACACCCCTTATTTCGTGAATTATTTCTACATTCCACCTAAGAGATTCAATATACCTAATATACATATCATATAGATCTCCAGCAAAAATATTTGCTTCATCTCCACCTGCTGCTCCCCTTATTTCCATTATTACGTTCTTTTCATCGTTTTCATCTTTAGGAACCAATAAAACTTCTAACTCTTTCTCTATTTCTTCTTTTTTAGATACTAAGTTGGATATTTCTTCTTTTGCAAAATCACCCAAATCTTTATCATCTAAAATATTTGTTGTTTCTTCGATGTCTTTTATTATTTTTTTATATTTTATATAACAATTTTCTACGTCTTCTAAACTCTTTTGTTCTTTGCTTAATTCTCTTGTTCTCTTTATATCCTTTATTACTTCTTCTGTTGCTAATTCTTCACCAATTGAGTTATATCTTTTTTCAATATCATTTAATCTATCTATCATTTGATACTCCTTCTAGGACTTATCTACTCTATTTCGTCTTCTTCAAGTACTGTAAGTTCATCCAACGCTGCCTTTTCTTCTTCGTCTTCTGCTATGTCTACGTCTTCTGTAACTTCATCCTCTTCTTCTTCAAAATCTTCTGTTTCTTCTTTTGCATCTTCATCAAGTTCATCTAGTGTATCTATATCTATCTCATCAAGTTCATCTAATTCATCTTCTATTACCGTTTTTATTGAATGATTTTCTTTTAATTCCCACTTACTGTCTAACAATATAAATCTCTTATCAAGATTTAAACTAGTATAGAAATCTCCAACTAAGTCAAAATATTGTTCTTCAGAAAAGTCTAATAATTCACAAATTTCTTTAAATAACTCTTTTGTTGTTTTACCATTTTTTTCTTTCTTTAATATATTGTATGCTACATCTAAATAAGATAGGTTTTTTGCTTCTTCCTTTGTCATATTTCCTCCTACATTTTTTCTGGTGCTTCTACACCAAGTAAGTTTAATGCATTATTTATTGTTATTTTTACACACTTAATTAAATTTAGTCTTTCTGAAGTATATATAATATCTTCTTCATTCAATACTTTTTCCTTTGTATAAAATACATGAAACAATGTTGCTAATTCATAAATATAGTTTGTTATTACGTGTGGCATTTGCTTCTTTGCTGCTGATTCTACTATATCTTTAAAATCATATACTTTATTTAGCAAATCATAAGCATATGAAGAATTAATTGTCTTATATTCTTTTATTTCTTTAGATTCCGTATCTTTTAAAATAGAACATATTCTTGCATGTGCATATTGCACATAATAAACAGGGTTTTCACTAGTTTTCTTCGTTGCTAAAGTCATATCAAAATCCATTTGTGTATCTAACGATCTCATTGCAAAGAAATATCTTGCTGCATCTGTACCTACATCTTCCATTAATTCTCTTATAGTAACAGTATTGCCTGTTCTCTTACTCATTTTTACTTCTTCGCCATCTCTAATTAACTTAACCATTTGAAGAAGCTTTATTTCTATTTTTTCTTTTTCAAATCCAAGAGATTCTATTGCTGCTTTTAATCTTGAAACATATCCATGATGATCAGAACCAAGAACATCTATTAATAAATCATATCCTCTATTAATTTTATCTAGATGATATGCAATATCTGGCACTAAATAAGTATATTCACCATCTTGTTTTATAATTACTCTATCTTTATCATCGCCATATTTTGTTGTTAATAACCAAGTTGCTCCATCTTTCTCATATGTATTACCTTCATCTTTTAACATTTTAAGACTTTCTTCTATTTTTCCAGATTCTCTTATTTTCTTTTCGCTGCTCCAAACATCAAAAGAAACTCTAAAAGCAGCTAGATCTTGTTTTATTATTTCTAATAGTTTGCTTACTCCTAATTTTTCAAAATATTCTGGTTGTGCATTTAATTGGTTACTATTTTCTTCTTTATATAGTTGCTCAGCGATAGTTATAATTTCTTTACCAAAATATCCATCTTTTGGCATTTCAGATTGTGTTCCGCATATATTCTCATATCTTGTTTTTATTGATAAACCAAGGTTCTTTATTTGATTTCCTGCATCATTTATATAGTATTCTCTAGTTACGTCATAACCTGCAAATTTTAATATTCTGCATATATTGTCACCATATGCAGCACCTCTTGCTGTCCCTAAGTGCAATATTCCGGTAGGATTTGCACTAACAAATTCTACATTAATTTTTTTGCCTTCTCCGATTATACTTTTTCCATAATTTTCATTTTGATTCAAAATATCATTTATACCTTTTAACAATGCATTTTTATATATATTAATATTTATAAACCCTGGCCCTGCTATTTCTATAGTTTCTATTAATTCATTACTCTCTATATTTTTCAAAATAATATTTGCTACATCTTTTGGGTTTTGTTTTAATTCTTTTGCAATTCTCATAGCAGCATTGCACGAAAAATCACCATTACTTTTTTCTTTAGGACTTTCAATAGTAACTTCTTCAAGTTTATATCCACTTTTTTCAATTGCATTTTTAATTATTGTTTCTATTTCGTTTTTAATATCCATAACAATCACTCCCAATATAATTCGTATTCAAATGCTCCTATTATTTTCTCATCATTATATAACTCATATTGTATTAATATACTATTTCTATTTATGATTAGTTTTTTTGTTTCTATTATCAAATCAATATATAAACCTACTGACTTCACTTCGTATTTACTTTTGTTTTGTTTATTTAATTCAAACTCTAGGTTTAAATTGTAGTTTTCGTTTTTTCTAGACATTACTATTTTCGTACTATTTATATAAACACTTACATTTAGATCATCTTCTACGTAGCTTATCATGTTTTTTTCTATATCATAAACACCTTTTGTTTCAAGATTTGTTGTTTCGTTTTCAGAATTTTTTAGTGTTGTTCTAATTTGTACTTCATTCATAATATCTCCTGTAAATTTACTACGCTAGATTATATCACAACTTCATATAAAAATACACTTTTTTTATTAAAAAAAATTAACTAAAAATTTAGTTAATTTACTATTACAGTTCTAGTTACTGTTAATGCTTGGTTCCCCGCTAAGTCTACTACATTATATTTGACGTAATATGTTCCTTTTTGATTTGTATTAACGCCGTTTATAGTTACAATTCTAGAAGTAATAACACCATCCTTATTATCAGATGCTGTTGCTCCTGCATCTGTATATGTTGAACCTTTGCTTATTGTTGTAATGGCATTTCCGGTTAAAGTAATAATTGGCTTAGTGCTATCTACACCAGTACTAACCTCATTTACTATTACTGTCCTTTCAATAGTTATAGCATTAGTATAGCTATATTCAACCTCATAAGTACCCGCTATAGAAGAATTTACATTTGAAGTTATATTTGCAAGCGGTAGTGCTTCAACGCTTGTAGAAGGACTAAATTTTACTAATAGTGCTCCGTATTCTACATATGTTGAACCTTTGCTTATTGTTATTTCTTCAAGACTATTCAATATAATTATTGGTTTTGTTTGAGCATATGTGTCATATTTTGTTTTTATTTCTCCTTCATATTTAATTATTACTATTGTTGCTGTTGTCGGAATTGTTGTCTCACCATTAATAGTAAATGCACTTGGTTGTATTAAACCTTTATTTATAAGTGTCTGAACAGTTACAACTGCTACACCAGTTGTTTCAATTTGAGGTATTTCGCTTGCATAGTTATATGCATAAATGTATGCAGCATTCTCTATAGTTATTATTTGTGAATTTGACAAAACTGTTTTTGTTTTTTCAATATACTTTTCTACCACAGGCACTATCACTAAAGTTACCATTATAACAATAACAATTACTGCTATTATTTCTATTATTGTGAATCCTTTTTTATTCATAAAACCTCCTATGGTTTAACTACAACTGTTATTATAAGAGTGCTTGCTTTATTACCAGCTGCATCTGTGTCGTTATACTTTATTTGATATGTTCCGGTTTGATTTATATTCAAATTATTAGAAGATGGTGAGATTGGTGATACAACACCATCTACATTATCAGTTGATGTTACAACTGGCATTGTAATATTTACCGATACAGTTGTTTCAATATAGTTTCCAGCAATATTAGATGTTAATACTGGTTTTTCTATATCATTACTTACAAAATCATCAGTTACTGTTACACATCTTTCGATTATTATTGAGTTAGGTACTGAATAATATACTGAATATTCTCCTTCAACCGACATATTTACATTGCTATTAATAACAATTGTAGCACTTATATTATTTCCGTTTTTATCTATTGCTACTGCACCATACTCTACATATGTTGTTCCTAGCTTAAGTCTCAAATTTTTATTTCCATTTAACGTTATTTTAGGATTAATTTTTTGATTTACATCATAAACAGCTTTTACTACATTTTTACTATCTAATGTAACATATATAACATCATCTATTGCTATTTTTTCTCCAGTAACTGCATTTTCAAGATTTCCCTCTAAGTATTCATTATCTACTAAAGTACTTATTGGGATATTCATAAATCCTTCTTCTTCTAATTCAACAAGATTCTCCCTATTATCTACAACATATTTTTTTGTGTTTTCTTGTATTGTTGCAATGAGATTCTCAAGTTGTTTTTCCTTCATTATTTCCATCTTTTGTAAAATATATGGTAAAGTAACCATTGTTAAAATTGCCAATAAAGTTATTGACGCCAAAAGTTCAACCAATGTGAATCCTTTTTTCATATTCTCACCTATATTAAATAATACATTACACACAATTAATAGTCAATAAACAAAAAAAGGAGTTTTACTCCTTCTCTATTTTTATAATGAATTGATGAAGTTTTTCATAATCAAACTCTTCGCTTTCAATCTTATATCCTTTTTCTTTCAAATTATTGATACATTCTGTTACTTTATTTTTTGCAATATTTATATCCTTTTTCTCTTCATTAATATCAAAGAAATCTATATCAGTTGCATCATTTATGTTCATTAAGAATCTGTTCTTATTTACATTTTCTATTTTTGGTTCTGTAGTACTTTGCATTAATTCATTAATATTTGCAACTTCTGGTTCTGGTTTATATATATCTTCTGATTGATTAATTATTTTTTCTGTATTTATTTCAATTGGTTGATCAATAGTATTCTCTATTGGTTTACCAATTCTATTAATGATTTCCATTTGTGGATTTACATCTTCAAACATACTTGCATCAATCATAGCATCTAATTTCTTCACAGGTTCCTCTCTTTGTATTTCTTCTCTAATCGTTCTATATTTTTCTCTTATTTTATCATCTGTTTGCTTTACTGTTAGTTTCATACTTATTATATCTTTTAACATTTGATTTTGTTGTTCTACAGTCGGTATTTGCAACAAACTTCTTGCATGTCTTTCAGATATTTTTTCATTCATAAGAGCTTCTTGAACCTCATCTGATAAACCTAGAAGTCTTAATTTATTTGCAATTGATGATTGACTTTTTCCCATTCTAATAGCTAATTGATCTTGAGTTAAGTAACTCTTATCAAGTATCTTTTTAAATGATTTTGCTTCCTCTAATGCAGACATTTCTTTTCTCTGAATATTTTCAACTACTGCCAATTCTGCACTCGTATTATCATCTACATTCATAATTATAACGGGTACTCTTCTGAGACCAATTAAGCATGCTGCTTTATATCTTCTTTCTCCTGCAATTATTTCATACTTATCGCCTAATCTTCTAACTACTAACGGTTGTATTATTCCGTGAATTTTTATTGATTCGGCCAATTCTAATAATGATTTTTGATCAAAAGAAAGTCTTGGTTGAAATCTATTAGGTAGAATTTCTTCTACAGGAATATCAAATATTTCATTTTTATTCATTAAGGACCCCTCCTTATTATTCTTCAAATATAATAATACTAAAAAAAAGAAAAAAACACAATGTTTTTTCTTAATTTTAAAATAAAGGTTTAGAAATTATTTTATTGTATTGTCTAGGATAAGTTTTTTCTTCTTTTTTAATCTTCTTAATAACCAATAAATTTCTTTTACTATTTTCTAATGGCAGTACAAATGATATTGTCTTTTCTAATTTAAACCCAAGTTTTTCTATGTTGTGTATATTTTTTATTTCTTCTGTTATATCCGCCTTCATCGGAATAAAATAACCACCTATTTTTACTATTTTTGTACACAACTCAGATATAACTCCAAGTTTTGCAACTGCTCTACATGTTACCAAATCATATACTTTATTATGATTTTCAACTCTATCATTAATAACTGTTATATTTTTTAATTCTAATTTGCTTATTAATTCATTTAAAAATATTACTTTCTTTTTTGATGATTCTATTAGTGTTACATTTAAGTTATTGAATACTATTTTCAACACAATTCCAGGAAATCCAGCGCCTGTTCCAAAATCACAAACATTAAGATTTTTATTTAGATCAATTGCTTTTATTAATGTTAAACTATCATAAAAATGTTTTAAAAACACTTCTTCTTTTTTTATTATTGCTGTTAAATTAACTTTTTCGTTATATTCTTCTAAAAATTCATGATATTTTTCTAGTTTTGTATAGATAGCCTCATTAATTATTATTCCTAATTCTGAAGTTAAATTTATAAACTCTTCTTTATTCATTTTTATAATATCTCCTCATATAAACCATCAAAATAGATATATCTGAAGGGTTTACCCCGCTTATTCTCATAGCTTGGCCAATAGATTCTGGTCTTACTTCGTTAAATTTTTGTCTTGCCTCGCTAGCTATGTTTATTATTTTATTGTAATCAATATCTTTTGGAATAAGCTTATATTCTAATTTTGTCATTCTTTCTGCTTCTTTTTCTGTTTTTTTAATATATCCTTCATACTTCACAATAATTTCTACTTGTTCTAGTACTTCATCTGTATATTTTTTATTTATGCTTTTAATTATATTTTTTATTTTATTTTCTGGACTCTTTAGGTATTTATAAATTGTTGTTTTCTTTTTATCTAGTATTTTTTTATTTTTTATATATTTCATTAATTCTGCTATATCTTTTTTCTTCTTTTGGAATTTTTCATATGTCTTTTCATCTATCAAACCGACTTTGTATCCGTACTTTCTCAATCTTAGATCTGCGTTGTCGTGTCTTAGTAACAATCTGTATTCTGCTCTTGAAGTTAGCAATCTATATGGTTCTTTTGTTCCTTTTGTCACTAAATCATCAATCAATACACCGATATATGCTTCATTTCTTTTTAATACTAATGGTTTTTTATGCTTTAATTTTAAAGATGCATTAATTCCATTTATCTTCTGTGTTGCATTAATTCCAGCCATTAATCCTTGACATGCTGCCTCTTCATATCCGCTTGTTCCATTTATTTGTCCTGCAGTATATAGATTTTTAATTATCTTTGTTTCAAGACTACTTTTTACTTGTGTAGGATATATTGCATCATATTCTATGGCATAAGCATATTTTAATATCTTTACATTTTCTAATCCTTTTAAACTATGTACCATTTTTTCTTGTATATCTATAGGCATACTAGTAGAAAAACCTTGTAAATACATATCATCATAAAATCTACTTTCTGGTTCCAAAAATAATTGATGTCTTT
>CAYRHA010000022.1:0-8131 GCA_964424005.1 uncultured Muribaculaceae bacterium | reverse complement strand
TTAGTGGTCTAGCTAATTCATGTACACTTAGTTTTTTCCTTAATATTTCGATTCTTAAATCATAGTCTGGCGGTAATATATTACAAGCTAATCCCCAATTAAATCTTGTTCTTAGTCTCTCTTCTAGTAATTTTAAATCATCTGGAGATCTATCTGAAGAAATAATAATTTGTTTTCCTTCTTGATGTAATTCGTTAAATGTGTGAAAAAATTCTTGTTGACTTTGAGTAGCATTTGCTAAAAATTGAATATCATCTATTATTAATACATCTATTGCTCTATATTTATTCTTAAATGCTTCAACAAAATCATTATTACTATCTCTTTTATTAATATTTATAAAATCGCTAATAAATCTTTCACTAGTTACATAAAGAACTTTTTTATTGCTAGTTGATAATATATAATTGCCAATTGCATGCATTAAATGAGTCTTACCTAGTCCACTATTTCCATATATAAACAAAGGGTTGTAGGCCTTGCCAGGCTTCTCTGCAACTGCTAAAGCAGCTGTATATGCAAGACTATTAGAAGAACCTTTCACAAAATTGTCAAATGTATAATTTGGATTAATATTTGCTTGTGCAGGATTGTTATAAGGAACCCCACTCTCTTCAACTTCAATTTTCTTCTTAGAATTTACTTCTTCTTCTAAAACAAACTCAAATTCAAAATTAGTCCCTGTTAAATCATTAAAATTTTCTGATATTAATTCCATATAGTTGTCTTGAAAATGTTTTTTATGCAAAGACATTGGAACAATTATCTTAGCAATTCCGTTTTCTAGACTGTATAACTTTGTATCTTTAAACCAAGTATCAAAACAAATTGGAGACATTTTACTTTTAACAAGTTCCAAAAAATTAATCCACAAAGAATCCTTTTCCATACCATCACTCTCCCCATAAACGAACTCACACTTATATTTTAACCTATTTTTAATAAAAAAGTGCATCAAAATTAATATTAACAAGTTATCCACAGTATTATACACAACAAATATACAAAAATCACTATAAAACAACAAGTTATCCACAATATTAACAAAATTGTTTTAACATAGTGGATAAAAAGAAAAGAATTATAGATTAAATTGTGTATAACTCTTCAAACCCCTTTTAAATCAAAAAAGATATCAACAATTTATCAACAAATTATATTAAAATATTTAATTGACAATCAACTCGCCGTTATTATATAATTGAAACGTTAAAGGACCGGAGGTGTAAAAATGAAAATGACATATCAACCAAATAATAAGAAAATGAAAACAGATCATGGGTTCTTCGCAAGAAAAGAAGCAGGAACAAATATTATGGGAAAAAGAAGAAATAAAGGAAGAAGTAAGCTTTCTAAATAATACCACTTTTTAGGTGGTTTTTTATTATTGAAAATGGGTGATTTATTGAAAAAAATTAATATCATAAAAAACAATAATGAATTTGCATTAATTATGAAAAAAGGCAAAGTTTATAAAAATAAAATTTTTATGATATTTTTATATGGAAAAAAAGAAACATTCTTTAGATGCGGCATAGCAGTTCCTAAAAAAACAGGTAAAGCTGTTGTAAGAAATAAAATAAAAAGGCAGATTAAAGAGATAATTACAAAAAATATAGTTGCTTTAAGTGATAATGATTGTATAATATTAGTAAGGAAAGAAATATTGAATATTGATTATAAAACTATTGAACAAAGTTTAATAAGTTTGATTAATACTATATATGAGGATAATAAAAATGAAAAGCAAATTTAAAAATATATCAATTGTTGTCTTATCGGTCTTGTTATTAACCGGATGTACAAAGACATTGAAAGATGAAGAAAACAAAATTGTAAAATACGATGCTGATTTTGTATGTACAAAATGTGAATCAAATTGCAATGAAGTAATTGAAGAATATAATATTTTAAATGAAAAAGAGAATTTAAGTGAAGAAGAAAATACAAGATTATTAGAAATAGAAGAAGAAGCGCTATCATGTGAGCAAAGCTGCGTTAAAGTATGCGAAGTATCAAAAGAAAATGCTACAGGTCAAACCTTAACCGAGAATATATTATGCCAACCAACAAATGAAGATGTAAAAGCAATATATGAGATATATGAAATAGATATAGAGAGTTTACCAAAATGCAGTGAGTACAAAGTAAATAGTGGGGGATATGAAGGATTATGGACATCTTTCTTTATAAAACCATTAGCATGGCTATTATTAAAGCTAGGAACAATTCTTAATAATTATGGTTTGTCATTGGTAATAATAGGAATACTAATTCGTTTGTTGATGTTACCTATAACAAAAAGTACATCAGTTCAATCAGAAAAAATGAAAAAAGCTCAACCTGAAATAAATGCCATTGAATTAAAATACAAAGATAAGACAGATCAACAATCAGTAATGCAAAAGAATCAAGAAACAATAACGCTATATAAGAAATACAGTATAAATCCATTAACTAGTTGTCTGTTTGCATTAATACAAATACCAATATTATTTGCATTCATAGAAGCAATAAATAGGGTACCAGCAATATTTGAAGGAAGTTTTCTTGGATTCAAGTTGGGTGTAACTCCTTATGTAGCAATATTTAGAGGAGAATGGTGGTATATAATCATTGTAATAATTCTTGCAGCAGTAACTTATTTCTCATTTGCTCAAAATAAAGCAACAAGTGATGGGGCAGCACAAAAGCAAATGAAAAACATGAACATATTCTTGTTAGTATTTATAGTATTTATGTCTTTCTCGTTATCAACAGCAATAGGCATATATTGGATAACTTCTAGTGCATTTACAATATTGCAAAATATAATGGTGAAGAAAGGCGGAAAAAATGAAAAAAAATGAGTATGTTGGTAAAACTTTAGAGGATGCAAAAAAGAAGGCACTTAAGGATTTAAATATAAAAGAAGAAGAAGCATATTTTTTTGAAGAAGAAGAAGAAGCTGGATTATTCAAAGGAAAGAAAACAAAAGTCACTGTAATATTAATAGCTGAAGTTATAGAATACAGCAAAGAATTTGTAAAAGAATTAATAAGTAAAATGGGTATTGAAGCAAATCTAGAAGCAAAAGTAAGAGAAGATTGTATAAATATCAATGCTGTATCTGAAAGTAATTCAATATTAATAGGTAAAAATGGTACAATTATTGACTCAATGCAAATATTATTGAGAAGCTCTATTCAAAATAAAACCGGATGTAGAGTCAATGTAATATTAGATGTTGGATCATACAAAGAACAAAAGAGCAATGACTTAGAATATAGAATGAAAAAAATGGCTTTAGATGTTAAAAGAACTGGAATGGAAATTAAATTAGATCCAATGAATTCATATGAAAGAAGAATAGTACACAATATTTGTAATAGTGTAGAAGGAATAATAACAGAATCAGTTGGAGAAGAGCCTTTTAGATATATAATAATTAAGTTAGAGAAATAATATAACAAAAAAGTTTGAAATATAAATTCAAACTTTTTTAATATCACTTTAAGCATATAAATATAAATGATATAATATTTTTGATTGGAGCGATGATTATGAATGATACTATAGTAGCAATATCAACAGCTCTTGGTGTAGGAGCAATATCAATAGTAAGATTGTCTGGCGAAAAAGCAGTAGAGATAGTAAGTAAAATATTCAAAGGTAAAAACTTAAATAAAGTAGAAACCCATACTATAAATTATGGACATATAGTAGATAATGGAAACACCATTGATGAGGTCCTAGTAAGTGTCATGAGAAAGCCAAATACATTTACGACAGAAGATGTTGTAGAAATAAATTGTCATGGTGGGATAGCAACTACTAAAAAGGTGCTAGAAGTTGTTTTAAATAATGGTGTTAGACTAGCACAACCCGGAGAATTTACAAAAAGGGCATTTATGAACGGGAGAATTGATTTAATTGAAGCAGAAGCTGTAATGGATCTAATAGAATCAAAAACAGAAAAATCTAGAAAACTATCAATTAACAGTTTAGAAGGAAAAACATCTGAAAAAATAACAAAGTTAAGAGAAAAAATAATTGAAATTATCTCAAACATAGAGGTAAATATTGATTACCCAGAATATGAAGATATTGCTGTAGTTACAAATGAAAAACTGAATAAAACGCTTATAAACATTAAAGAAGAACTAGCAAAAATAATACAAGATTCTGAGAATGGCAAAATAATAAAAGAAGGAATAAAAGTATTAATATTAGGAAGACCAAATGTAGGCAAAAGCAGCATATTGAACAGGTTAATAAATGAAGATAAAGCAATAGTAACTAATATAGAGGGAACAACAAGAGATATAGTAGAGGGCACTGTAAATCTAGATGGAATACTTTTAAATATAATAGATACAGCAGGAATAAGAGAAACAAATAATGAAATAGAAATCATAGGAGTAAATAAAAGCTTGAAGTTAATAAAAGAAGTAAATTTAATAATATTAGTATTAAACAACAACGAGGAAGTTTCAGCAAAGGATTTAGAATTGTTAAAAATGACAGAGAAAATACAGAAGATCATATTTATCAATAAAACAGACTTAGAAAAGAAAATCAACATCGAAAAATTACCCGCAGAACTAATAGTTTATGGAAATACTATAAAAGAAGATGGTCTCGATGAATTAAAAAATAGAATTAAAGACATGTTTAATTTCGAAAGCATAGAGAATAGTGACCTAACATATTTATCAAACACTTGGCAAATATCTATATTAAAAGAGACTTTAAGCATAACAAAAGATATAGAAGAAGCTATAATTAATCAGACACCAGTAGATATTGTAGAAATAGATTTAAAGAAAATATGGAATTTGCTTGGTGAAATTACAGGAGAAACATATAGTGAAGAACTAATTGATCAAATATTCAGCAGATTTTGTTTGGGAAAATAGTAGTGTGATATACTATATTTATAGGTGAATAGCAATATGAAAATAACTAATATATTAATTAGAAATTTTAGAAACTATGAATATTTAAATATAGATTTCAATAATAATCTTAATATTTTTGTAGGAAACAACGCACAAGGTAAAACAAATTTAATTGAAAGTTTGTATGTTTTAGGTATAACAAAATCACATAGAATGTACAACGATAGAAAACTTATAAAAGAAGGATGCAAATTTGCAAAAGTAAAAGGCACAGTTATTTCAAACAATGGCAAAATGAATTTAGAAGTAGTAGTTAATGAAAAAGGGAAAAGCGTAAAAATAAATAATAATATCACTAGAAAAATAAGCGAATACATATCAAACTTTACAATAATCATATTTTGTCCTGATGATTTGGAAATGATAAAAGGTAATCCAAGTACAAGAAGAAGATATTTGAACATAGAGATTGGTCAAACAAACAATAAATATTTAGTATATTTAAATGAATACAACGAATTATTAAAAACCAGAAACGAATACTTAAAGCACAAAACCATAGAAACAATTGATAAAGAATATATAAGCATAGTTGATGACCAACTTTCAGATAAAGCCTCAATAATATATATAATGAGAAAAGAGTTTGTTGACAAAATAAACACGAATGCAAAAAAGATTTATAATAAGATGACAAACGGTGACTTACTAGAAATAAAGTACCAAACCAGTATTGAATTGCAAAATGAAGATAAGGCTACAATAAAAGAGAAAATATATAAAAAAATAAACTCAAATTTAAAAAGAGATATATTCTTAGGTACAACAACAAATGGTCCACATAGAGATGATTTATGTTTTTATATAAATAAGCATGAAATTAAGGAATATGGTTCTCAAGGGCAACAAAGATTAGCAATTCTTTGTTTAAAACTTGCAGAATTAGAGCTATTTAAGAAGATAAAAGATGAATACCCAATACTATTGCTGGATGATATATTTAGTGAACTAGATGAAGAAAAGAAAAATAACATAGTATCCTATATAAAAAAGGGAATACAAACATTTATAACTACAACAGATATCAAAGATATTGATGAGAAACTTCTAAAACAAGCAGATATTTATGAAATTAAGAATGGAATATTAGAAAAGAAGAACATTATATAAAACAATGTTCTTTTTTAGCTGATTTGCTGTAAAACATATTAAAAATCAAAAATTTGTGATATAATTATAATGTAAGTAGGGGAGCACATACAATTAAAAAACTATACAGATAGTAATTTTTTTTGACTAAAAAAGGCGAGGTGGAAATATGAAAGAACATTATGATGCATCAGACATTCAAGTTCTAGAAGGCTTAGAAGCAGTTAGAAAGAGACCAGGGATGTATATTGGCTCAACTGGATCAAAAGGGCTACATCATTTAGTATGGGAAATTGTTGACAATTCTGTTGATGAGGCTCTAGCGGGTTATTGCAAGAATATAGAAGTTGTTATAGAAAACGATAACTCTGTAACTGTAAAAGATGATGGACGAGGAATACCTGTAGGAATAAATACTAAGACTGGTAAATCAACAGTCGAAACTGTATATACCATTCTTCATGCTGGAGGTAAATTTGGCGGAGCTGGATACAAAGTATCTGGTGGATTACACGGTGTAGGAGCTTCAGTTGTTAATGCTCTATGCTCAAAACTTGAAATAAAAGTTTACAAGGATGGAAATATATATTATCAAAAATTCATAAATGGTGGTAAACCAGAAGAAGATTTGAAAATCATCGATTCTTGTTCAAAAGACAGAAGTGGCACAACAGTTACATTCAAACCAGATAGTTTAATATTTGAAGAAACAACAGAATTCGATTATGAAACAATTAAAATCAAATTAAGAGAAACGGCTTTCTTAAATAAAGGATTAAAAATTGTATTATTTGATGAGAGAAATGCTAAAAAAGATGAATTTCAATATGATGGCGGAATAATTGAATATGTAGAAATGATAAATAAAACGAAAAATCCAATACATAAAACAATAGTTTATGTAGATGGATGTGAAAGAGATATTCGTTTAGAAGTTGCAATGCAATACAATGAAGGATATGGATCTAATGTATATTCATTTGCAAACAATATAAATACTTGTGAAGGTGGAACACATGATGAAGGTGTAAAGAGAGCGCTAACAAGAATAATAAACAATTATGCAAAAAGCAACAAAATGTTAAAAGATGCTGATGAACCATTATCTGGAGATGATGTAAGAGAAGGATTAACAATGATTATCTCTTTAAAGCATCCAAATCCACAATTTGAAGGACAAACAAAAACAAAACTTGGGAATGTTGAAGTAAGGAAAATAGCAGATTCCATTTTTTCTGATGGACTTGAAAGGTTTTTATTGGAAAATCCAGATGAAGCAAAAATAATATTGGATAAATCATTAATTGCTGCAAGAGCTAGAATAGCAGCAAAAAAAGCTAGAGAATTGACTAGAAGAAAAAATGCACTTGAAATATCGTCACTTCCAGGAAAATTGGCTGATTGCTCTTCAAAAGATGCTAGTATATCAGAAATATTTATAGTAGAGGGTGATTCAGCAGGAGGATCAGCAAAAGAAGGAAGAGATTCAAGAACTCAAGCAATATTACCATTAAGAGGTAAAATTTTAAATGTAGAAAAAGCAAGAATAGATAGAATTCTAGAGAATGAAGAAATAAGGTCAATGATTACTGCTTTTGGCACTGGAATTGGCAATGAGTTTGATATACAAAAATTAAGATATCATAAAATAATAATAATGACAGATGCCGATGTAGATGGTGCACATATAAGAACACTTTTATTAACATTCTTTTATCGTTTCTTTAGACCATTATTAGAAAATGGACATATTTATATCGCACAACCTCCATTATTTAAAATAATATATGGTAAAACAACAAAGTGGTTATTAAATGAAAAGGAATTAGAAGATTATTCTAAGACACTTCCTGAAGGTGCCAAATATGAAATGTCAAGAAACAAAGGACTAGGAGAAATGGATGCAGTTGAATTGTGTGAAACTACTATGAATATTAAAAATAGAGAGTTATTAAAAGTAATAATAGAAAATGATGTAATTAAAGTTGATCAAGTATTTGATGTTCTAATGGGAGAACAAGTTGAACCAAGAAGAGAATTCATAGAAAAGAATGCAATATATGTTCAAAATCTAGATATATAAGGTGGTGTTAAAATGGATG
>CAYRHA010000021.1:0-8293 GCA_964424005.1 uncultured Muribaculaceae bacterium | reverse complement strand
TAACTAGGTTTGTATCTTCTTTATTTAATCTTTGTAGAATAGAGTATACTGTAGTAGATTTACCAGTACCAGTAGCACCAGTAACAAGTATTATTCCTGATGGTGTTGAAATCATCTTAGTCATCTTCTTATAATTGCTTTCACTAAATCCCAGATGTTCTAGACCTTTTAAACTCATTGAATAATCCAATATACGAATTACTATCTTCTCACCATTACTTGTAGGTATACAAGAGACACGGAGATCCAAGTTAACATCTTTAATAGTTGCTTTAATAGCACCATCTTGAGGTAATCTAACTTCAGTAATATTCATACCAGATATTATCTTAATACGAGTTATTAGATTTTTTTTCAAAGTATTTGGTATTAAAGCATAATCTGTTAAATCACCATCAATACGTATTCTTGCTCTCATATGTTCAATCATTGGATCAAAGTGAATATCGCTGGCACCTCTTTTAGAAGCATCAACGATCATATCATTTACTATCTCAACTATAGGCATTTTTTCATAATCAAATGTTCTTAACATATTGGCACCCCTTTTTATAATTCTTATGGTATTTATTCTAAAATTATTATATAATAATAAATAGATAATATCAATAATAAAGGAGGAATAAAATTGAAAAAATTAAATTCTTTTGGATTCTTCCTAATTGAGACCATGGTTGTTATAGGAATAGTTGGAATAGTAATTACTTTTTTATTTTCTACTTTTTCAAACTTATACAACAACTTTAATTCTGGTGAATATTACGATACTATTGATGCTACTAACTCTGCAGCACAAATTAGATTGTTCTTAGAAAACAAAGATTTAGAAGCAGAAGATTTAATTGGTACAAATACATATGTAGAAATTACAAACTTAACAATAATAAATGATGATTATTTTACAGCACTAAAAGATAATTTGAATATATCTAGAGTATTTATAATAAATTTACAAACATTTTATGCAGATAGTTCAATTGAAAACTTTAGTATAAATTCAAAAGGATATTTAGAATCAATAAAAGATGATATAGCTTTATATAAAATATTTATAATAACAAAGAGCAATACATATGGTTCTGTTTCATTATGTAATTATACATTGACATTAAATGGAGATCCAGATAATGAATATGCTGCATATCTTGAAAAAGATGATTTATTTATTGATCCAGGTTATACTGCAGTTGATAGCATAGGAAATGAAATGGAAGTCACAGTAACAGGTTTTGTAGATAACACAATACCAGGTACATATTACTTAACTTACAATTTAGGTATTTTAAGTGCAAGAAGAAAAGTAGTAGTGTATGAAGAAGTACATAATTATGCATATACTGGTAATTATCAAATATTTACAGCACCTATGGATGGAACATATACATTTGAATTATGGGGAGCAGGAGTACCAAACGGTAATGGTAAGGGAGCGTATACAAAAGGTGACATTTATTTATTTGAAGGACAAACATTTTATGTGTATGTTGGTGAAAGCTCAGCTGTTCAAAATGTAGAAGCATTTAATGGTGGAATATCAAACTCTGGTGGAGGTGCTGGTGCAGGAGCAACAGATGTTAGATTAGTATCAGGTAATTGGAAAGATTACAATTCATTATTAAGCAGAATAATGGTAGCAGCAGGTGGTGGAGCAGGAGCAGTAAATGGAGCACATGGTGGAGCATTGACAGGATTATATGTAAGTGTAGCAACAGGAGGAACTCAAACAACTCCAGGTACAAGTGAAAGCACTAATTATTATCCAGCATCATTTGGAATTGGTGGTGGAGGATGTGGCGGTGGTGGCGGTTACTATGGTGGTGGTGGTGCTGCGTGTAGTTCTGGAGGGGCGGGCGGCTCATCATTTATATCTGGACATACTGGATGTAATGCAGTAACTCAAACAGGTACTCATACTGGACAAACGATTCATTATAGTGGATACAAATTTACTAATACAAGTATGATAGCTGGTAATTTAATAATGGTTAGTCCAACAGGTTCAAATGAGACTGGCCATTCTGGTGCAGGTTATGCAAGAATAACTTTAAAAGAACCAACTAAAATTAATAATTTAAGTAATGTTAGATATATATATATTCAAACACATGGAAGCAATAAAAATACTGGTAATCACTTTGTAGAAGTACAAGCTTTTGATTTGGCTGGAGTAAATGTTGCATTAAATAAAAATATTATTGAAGCAGCTTATAAAACAGGGATACAAAGTTATTGGGCTAAACTTACTGATGGTGCTGTTGCAACAGACTCATATGTTTCGACTTATACTGCATTGGGATGGGCAATTGTAGATCTTGGACAAGAATACGATTTGTCTTCTGTAAGAGTATGGCATTATTATAGTGATTCTAGAATATATGATGAAACACAAACAAGAGTTGCAAGCAGTGATAAGGTTTACACAACTGTAGATAATTTAGAATATATGGAAACACCAGACGGAAGAATAATTAGACCATAGGAGGAAATATGAAGAAAGGATTTACATTAATAGAATTGATTGTTAGTTTTGCTATGATATCAATATTATCTTTAGTAATTTTTAGAACGACAATTAATATACAACAAAAGCAAGTAAGAAATTTAGCATATTCAAATTATGTTACTTTTCATTCTACAGTAAATACTGTTTTTCAAACTGATTTGGTAAATAAAACAATTGAGGAATTAGAATTCTGTGGTAGAAATTGTTATAAGATCAAATATGCAGGAGAAACAACAAAACAATTATCAATTGATGTAGAAAAGGGTCTTATTACTTATGGTGGATTTATTGAAAAACTTCCAAGTTCATTTGAATTTTACATGGATATGACTATTAGTGAAGATTTATATGATGAAGTTGTAAATGGACAGTACAATGCAATGCTTACAATAAGAATTCCAATTAGTAGCACAATCCTGCCAAATAAAAGAGATTTATATTACATATATCAATATAATAGTGAATCCAATCCTATAATATCTAAGATTAGCTAAGAGGTGATACCATGAATAAGAAGGGTATAATTTTATCTATATACATCTATGTATTACTTATTTTTTTCTTATTAGTACTTTCAAGTTTACTAGTAGTTTTAAGTAATACTAAAAAATTATCTCAAAAGATAAAAGATGGAGCAGACAATATAGTGAATTCATCAGAATATGGATTTTCAATTGATTTAGAGGGACCTGAAAAAGTATGTGTTGAATTTGGAGAAGCTTATGTAGAACCTGGATTTAGTGCAACAGATGATAATGGTAACTCTCTAGGTGTTACTGTTGATTCTAATTTAGATATTTGGAAAACCGGAGAATATGAAATAAAATATGTTTCAAGATATAATAATAAAGAAAAAACAATCATAAGAGAAGTTATAGTTTATAAACCTGATTTAACATATACAGGTTCTTATCAAACTTTCACTGTACCTTGTAGTGGAATATATAATTTAGAGACATGGGGAGCGGAAGGAGGAGGCCTTGAAGGAAAAGGTGCATATTCAAAAGGGGAAATATATCTAGAAGAGGGAACAAATTTATATGTCTTTGTAGGAAGAGCTGGAGTAGAAGGCACTTATGGTAACAACACAACATCAACAGTTGGACAAGGTGGATCAGCATCATATAATGGTGGTGGAGCTGGCGGAAATGCAGGAGGTAGCGCTGGAATATATGCAAACTATAGAGGTGGCGCATCTGGTGGAGGAGCAACAGACATAAGATTATCAATTACTGCAATTGGAACATGGAATAACGTTGCAAGTTTAAGAAGTAGAATAATGGTTGCAGGTGGTGGTGGAGGAACTAGTAATAATGCTTCATTTGATTTTGAAAAAAGTTCTGCGGGAACTTTAAATGGACAATGGGGAGGATTATATTCGGATATACCTTTATCATACGTGTATAAAAGAGGAATTGGTGGTACACAGATAAGTGGTAATTCGTTAGGGGTTGGAGGAACTGGATCGGTCAGTGGCTATGCATCTGGTTGTCCTGGTCATTCTGGCGGTGGCGGTGGCTACTATGGAGGAACTGGTGGGCAATCTACTAGTTATGATTGCTATATTATTGGTGGAGGTGGAGGATCATCCTATGTATCTGGATGTGAAGGATGTAATGCAATAACTATTAATGGTGTTGCTTCTAATCAACCTATTCATTATAGTGGTTATAAGTTTGATAATATTGTAATGATTGATGGTAATGAAGTTATGCCAAGCCCAAGTGGTTCAACTGAAACTGGTCATTCTGGTAATGGATATGCAAGGATTACATATATTGGAACTAGTGAAGAAGTAGATGATTCAGAATATATAATGAAGAAGTTTATTGCTGTACCAAGAGTATCAGGTGTTAATATAAAGGCTATATCACCTGATAATGCAACATCAACAATGATTAGATATAAAACCACAGCATGGACAATTAGTGACACTACATCTACAGGAACTTTATTATCATCATCATTTGGAACGTATAATGCTGATGATACTTGGTATACTCACACTAGTGGATTAACAAATGGTACTACATATTACTATAAGGCTTTTCCTTATGTAAATGGTTCTTATAGATATTTATACAAACAAAATGAAGTTACAGTTACTGCAGGAGGATTGTATGCTGAATATTTATTTAATGATAATGCTAATGATACTAGTGGAAATGCATATAACCCAACCGCAAATGCAAATATTACATATGGTACTGGTAATATAGGGATAACCAGCAAGTTTAATGGGGCTTCTAGTTATTCAGCTATTACACCTGTTATACAAACTGGAACAGTATCTTATTCTACTTGGATTTACATGAACAGTGCTTATAATGGAACTGATTGTACAATTGCTGCAATATATGAAGATGGAGGATATGGTATTTATCAACCGGCAAATACAAGTCAATATGCTTTGCTTATTAAGTTTGGTGGGGCGTATATGGATATTAGAGGTCCATTATTGCAAACAGGAAAATGGGTGCATGTTGTAGTCGTTATTAATTTTACTTCTAAGTATGTAAAAATGTATCATAATGGAGCATTATATTCATATACGCAATCCAATGTTACATATACTCCAACAACATTAACTGGTTCTGACTTGATAACTTGTATTGGATGCAATCCTGGTGGTGGAGCTACAAGAGCAAACTATTTTAATGGTTCAATAAATCAATTTAGAATATATAATAGGGAGTTAAGCAAAGATGAAGTAATGTCTTTATATCTAGAGGGTTGAAATTAAGAATGAATATGATATAATTAAATAAATAGGGAGGTTTTATTATGATTAAGAAAACAATTGGTTTATTTATAGTAATATTAGGTATATTATTGTTGCTATCAAATGCTGAGATAATTGATTTTAATGAAATATCTAAGTATTTATTTCCATCTCTTGTATTGATTGTAGGAGTAGTGGGGATGGTTGAAAAGAAGAAGTTTGATATGTTTTATTTTATAATATTTTTATTAGGACTTTCATCTTTGGTTTTAGTTCTTGAGATATTTGAAAAGAGTCTAATACAGATATTATTATTCCCAGTTGTAATTGTTTTAATTGGAATTAGAATATTAAATTTTAAGATTAGAAGTACTGTTCCTTCAAGCAAGAAGAATTACAGTACTATATTTGGTGGACTAGAAGAAAGAAATAATAATAAAGAGTTTGAATCATGTGATATAACTTCTATATTTGGAGGTTGTACTATTGATTTTAGGGATATTAAGTTAAAGGATAATAAAGCACATATAAATGTATTTGTATTATTTGGTGCTGCTGAATTATTAATGCCTAAGAAGTTTAAAATAACTAGTGATGGATTGCCTTTATTTGGTGCATTTGATACTAAGTTATTAGAAGATAATGATAATAGTAAGAATGAAATAGTTGTAAGTTATACTGCTATATTTGGTGGTATAGAAATTAAAAATTAAATACGTTGATCAAGAAGAGTAATATTATAAATATTTATAGAGAGTTAGTGTTTGGTGGAAACTAATAATTTATATATGAAGGTAGCTTGTGAGTAGTATATCTTAGGATATAACGTTATTCTCGTTACGAATTGAGTTCATAGTTATATACTATGTAAGGTGGTACCACGTATAAGCGTCCTTAGTTTAGGGACGTTTTTTTAAAATATTTTAGGAGGTTATATGGTTAATTTTGATAGAGCTGAGAAGGAATTTGATGTTTATACTAGCAATTATGATATGTCTAATGCCACTATAAGATATAAATATGACCATTCTAAGAGGGTAATGGAAAACTGTATGAATATAGCTAAATCTCTTGGTTTAAGCATAGAAGAGGTTCTTATTGCTGGTCTAGTAGGTTTATTACATGATATAGGAAGATTCGAACAATATAAGGTTTACAATACTTTTAATGATTTAAAAAGTATTGATCATGGAGATTATGCTGTTAAGATATTATTTGAAGATAATTATATTAGGAAATTTATAGATGAAGATTCTTATGATGAGATAATTAAAAAGAGTATTTTATATCATAATAAATACTCTATTGGTGAATGTAATGAGAAAGAATTAATATTCAGTAAAGTAATTAGAGATGCAGATAAGATTGATATATTTAAACATTATGTGGAAAAGAATGATGCTGTTGTATTTAAAACTAAAGAGGTAACACCTGAGGTTTATGATAGTTTTTTTGAAAAGAAGTGTTTAGATTTTAAAAATATAAAAACTAGTGCAGATATGAAAATATTACAATTATCAATGTTCTTTGATTTAAATTATAAATACAGTTATGATGTTGTAAAAAGTAATAATTACTTCAATATACTTGCAGATAAGTATATTGCTGCAATGGATAATGAAGATACAAAGAATAAGTATATTGAAATAAAAAGATTTATGAATGAATATTTAGAGAGCAGGTGATTTATGTTAGATAATAGATATGATTTTAAAGAAAAAGAAGATAAATGGTTAAAGTATTGGAATGATAATAATGTATATGAATTTAAGAAAGATAATAGAGAAGTATTCTCTATTGATACTCCACCTCCAACTGTAAGTGGAAAGATACATATTGGTCATATATTTTCATATTCTCAAACTGAGATGATTGCTAGATATAAGAGATTAAGAGGATATAATGTATTTTATCCTTTTGGTTTTGATGACAATGGACTTCCAAGTGAGAAATTAGTTGAAAGAGAATGTGGAAAGAAAGCAAAGGAAATTGGAAGAGAAGAGTTTTCTAAATTATGTTATCAAATAACTGATAAATATGAAGAAGAATTTAAACATTTATTTAGTAAGTTAGGTGTAAGTACTGATTGGAATTTATTGTATAAAACAGTAAGTCCATCTACTATTAAGATTAGTCAATTATCTTTTCTAGATTTAATAAAAAAAGGTAAAGCCTATTATAAAGAAGCTCCTGCTTTATGGTGTAATGAATGCTTAACTTCTATAGCACAAGCAGAGTTAGAAACTAAGACTATTAAGACTAATTTTAATTACATTAATTTTAAAACAGTAGATAATGAAGTATTTACCATTGCTACTACTAGACCGGAATTATTACCTGCTATAGTAGCAGTATTTGTAAATCCAAAAGACGATAAAAATAAGCATTTAATTGGTAATAAAGCAGTTATACCATTATTAAATATTGAAGTTCCTATTATTGGAGATGAAAAGGTAGCTATTGAAAAAGGTACTGGTATTGTTATGTGTTGTACTTTTGGAGATCAAACTGATATTGAGTGGTGGAATAAATATAATTTACCTTTAAAGAATATATTTACTAAAGATGGATTGATTAATGAATCAGTAAGTAAATATGCTGGTATGAGGATTGAAGATGCTAGAAATGCAATTATTGAAGATCTAAAACAAGGTGGATATGTTGTTAAGATTGAAGAATTAGAACATGAAGTTCAAGTACATGAAAGATGTGGTAAAGAAATAGAATATACTATTATAAACCAATGGTTTATTAATATTATGGATCATAAATCTGATTTTATTGAAATTGGTAAGAATATAAAGTGGCATCCAGAATATATGCATTCAAGATATAATGAATGGGTTAATAATGTAGCATGGGATTGGTGTATATCAAGACAAAGATATTTTGGAGTTCCATTTCCAGTATGGTATTGTTCTAAATGTGGAAAACCAGTATTTGCTAATGAATCAGAATTACCAGTTAATCCATTAGTGGATAAACCAAGTACTAAGTGTAGTTGTGGTAATGGTGAATTTATACCAGAGAAAGATGTAATGGATACATGGGCTACATCTTCAATAACA
>CAYRHA010000020.1:0-9004 GCA_964424005.1 uncultured Muribaculaceae bacterium | reverse complement strand
TATATAATTAGAACGATATTTAAAGGAAAGAGATATATTCATCTCACCCGATTGCGATTAGCTTTGGGTATAAGGCCAATTATAATTATATTATATGTGGTTTTGAGTGAATATGTTGATATTCACTTTTTTATGGAGGTGTTTACTATAGCTAGTAGAGAAAAAGGTTCATACGTTAACGAAGAAATAAGGGCTGCACAAGTATTAGTTATTGGTCCAAAAGGTGAACAATTAGGAGTAAAATCTAAACAAGATGCTCTTGTTTTAGCTAATTATTCTGGGTTTGATTTAGTAATGATAAATGCAACAGCAAATCCACCAGTATGTAAACTAATGGACTACAATAAGTTTAAGTATGAGAAAGCAAAAAAAGTAAAAGAAAACCTAAAAAGGCAAAGAGAAACAAATCAAGAAGTTAAAGAATACAGATTATCTGTAGCCATTGACAAACATGATTTTGATACTAAGCTTAATAATGCTTCAAAACATATTTCAAAGGGCAACAAGATAAAAGCTACTATTAAATTTAAAGGTAGACAACTTGCACATATTGAGCTTGGAGAAGAAGTGTTAAATAGATTTGCTAGTGCATTGAGCGAGGTTTCTGAAGTTGAACAAGGAATGCGTATGGAGTTCAAAACTATAAGTATAATTCTAGCACCAAAAAGAAAATAGAAAAGGAGATTTTATGAATAAGATTAAAATTAAGACACACAAAGGTATGAAAAAAGTATTTAATGTAAGACCAGGAGGAACAGTAAGTGTTGGATGTCCAGGTAGTAGACATAATACAGGTAAGAAGGATACAGATTTTAGTAGAAAAAACAGAAAGGGATCTTTATTAGATGTAACTGACAAAAGAAGATTAAAAACAGTTAAATATAATTAAAGGAGGGTTTTAAAATGGCAAGAGTTAAAGGTGGAACTACAGCAAGAGCTGGCAGAAAAAAGATATTAAAACAAGCAGAAGGATATTTTGGAAGTAAGCACAGATTATTCAAGACAGCAAAGGAACAATTATTGCATTCTTGGGTATATTCTTACAGAGATAGAAAAAATAGAAAAAGAGATTTTAGAAAACTATGGATAATTAGAATTAATGCAGCTTGTAGAGAGAATGATATTAGTTACTCAAAATTTATTAATGGATTAAATAAAGCTGAAATTAAAATTAATAGAAAAATGTTATCAGAAATAGCAATTGATAATCCAAAGAATTTTAAAGAACTAGTTGAGATTTCTAAGAATGCTTTAGAAGGTAAAGCTTATACACCAAAAGCATTAAAAGTTGAAAAAGAAGCAGTAAAAGCAACTAAAACAAAAGAAATAAAAGTTGAAAAAGAAGTTGGAAAAGCAGCTAAAACAAAGGAAATAAAAGTAGTGAAAGCAGCTAAAGTAAAAGAGCCAAAAGTAGCAGAAGTGAAACCAAAAGCAGTAAAAAAGACAGTAAAAAAAGTTGCTAAAAAGGAAACTGAAAAAAAACCTGCAATTAAGAAAGCAACTACAAAAAAAGCAACAGTAAAAAAAACAACTGCTAAGAAAGTAAATAAATAACACAAATGTGTTATTTTTTTTGGTATAATATTATTAGGTGATAACATGAAAGATATAGTACAAAGAATATATGACTACAGTTTAGAAGAAATAATGGGTGAAAGATTTGGACAATATTCTAAGTATATAATACAAGATAGAGCTATTCCTGATGTTAGAGATGGCTTAAAACCTGTACAAAGAAGAATATTGTTTTCAATGTATAAAGAAAAGAATTTATATGACAAACCACATAGAAAGAGTGCTAGAGCAGTTGGAGATATAATGGGTAAATATCATCCACATGGTGATTCAAGTATATATGATGCAATGGTTAGAATGAGTCAGAATTGGAAGATGAAAACTCCTTTTGTAGATATGCATGGTAATAACGGTTCTATAGATGGTGATAGTCCAGCAGCAATGCGTTATACTGAAGCAAGACTATCAAAAATAGCAGGAGAAATGCTCAAAGATATAGATAAGAATACTGTTGTATTTGCACCAAACTATGATGATTCTTTAATGGAACCAACTGTGTTGCCATCAAAGTTTCCAAATTTATTAGTAAATGGTACAACAGGAATAAGTGCTGGATATGCTACAAATATACCACCACATAATCTTGGAGAGATCATTGATGCTGCTATATACAGAATTGAATCTCCAAATTGTAGATTAGATACAATAATGAATATTGTAAAAGGACCAGACTTTCCTACAGGTGCTATAGTAGAAGGAATATCTGGAATTGAAGAAGCTTATAGAACAGGAAGAGGTAGGGTTATTATTACTTCTGCTGTAATATTTGAGAAAATTAAAGGTGTAGAACAAATAATAATAAACAGTATACCTTATGAAGTAAATAAATCATTATTAGTAAAGCAAATTGATGAAATAAGGTTAAATAAGAAGATAGATGGAATAATAGAAGTTAGAGATGAATCTGATAAAGATGGTCTTAGGATAGCAATTGATGTAAAAAAAGATGTAGATAAAAGTTTAATATTAAATTATTTATATAAGAATACCGAACTTCAAATATCTTATAATTTTAATATGATTGCAATTGTAAATAGAAGACCCAAGTTATTGGGTATATTAGAAATATTAGATGCTTATATAGTATACCAAAAAGAAGTTGCAACTTTAAAGGTTCAATTTGATTTACAACATGCAAAAGAAAGACTTCATATTGTTGAAGGCTTTATTAAAGCTATTAGTATTCTTGATGAAATAGTTAGAGTAATTAGAAAAAGCGAAAATAAACAAAATGCACAAGATAATTTAGTTGAAATATTCAAATTTACAGATAAACAAGCAGAAGCAATTGTATTATTGCAATTATATAGATTATCAAATACAGATGTTACACTTCTTGAACAAGAATATAGTAATTTAAAGACAATTATAGTTGGATTAACAGCAGTTCTTGAAGATGAGTCTAAGTTATTAGATTTAATAGTAGATGAATTGAAAGCAATAAAGAAAGAATATTCTATTGCAAGAAAGACTGTAATTAGAGATGAAATAAACGAAATAAAAATAGATAGTAATCTAATTATTCCAAAAGAAGATGTAATAGTAGTTGTAAGTAATGAAGGATACGTAAAGAGAGTCTCATTAAGATCATATCAATCATCAGAAGATTCAACTATGCTAAAAGATGGAGACTATACAATAGGTTTATATAAAATGACTACTTTAGATACATTATTGTTATTTACAAATATGGGCAATTACTTGTATGTTCCAGTAAATGAAATAGTAGATACAAAGTGGAAAGAATTAGGTAAACATATAAGCAATACGATTACGTTATCACAAGGAGAAAACATTGTTGGATGTTACCCAGTATATAACTTTGAAGACAATGTTTATGTAACTACGTTTACAAAAATGGGTATGATAAAAAGAACAAAATTAAATGAATACAAGGTATCAAGATATTCTAAACCAATTGTAAATATTAAGTTAAAAGATAAAGATGAAGTTATAAATGTTGTAACAAATAATGGAGAATCTGTAATAGTAATAACTAAAAACGGTTTTGCGTTGAAATTTAACATTAATGAAGTAACTGTTACCAATTTAAAGACTACTGGGGTAAAAGCAATTAGTTTAAAAAATGATGTTGCAGTAACGGGTATAATTGATGACGATACACAAGAAAATATTACAATAATAACTGATAAAGGTACTGGTAAGAGGATTAAAATCAAAGAAATAGAAATGTCTACAAGAGCTAGAAAGGGGTCTGCAATAGCAAAACAATTAAAGTCAATTCCGCAATATATAATTAAAGCTATGGCATTAGATTCTAGAAAAACAATTGGTATTGTTAACACAAATGAAACAATGTACATTAAAAATAGTGAACTACCAATAATGGATAAATCTAGTATTGGTTCTAGTATTACTAAAAAGCAAGTTACTAATGTATTTGTAACATGTGAAATAACTAAAGATGAAAAGAGTAGCGAAGTACAAGAAGAAGTATCAAAAGAAGTAAATTTAGAAGAAATAGACCAAAAAATGATGACAATAGATGATTTCATTAAAGATATTGAAAAAGAATAGGTGTTTATGAGAGTTATTAGTGGTTATTTAAGAAGCAGAAAACTACTTGGTTATGATTTAGATTCAACTAGACCAACAATGGATAAGGTAAAGGAATCAATGTTTGCAATGATTCAAGATAACATTGGTAATACAATGTGTTTGGATTTATTTGCTGGTAGTGGTTCTTTAGGAATAGAAGCAATTAGTAATTATGCTGATCATTGTTATTTTGTTGATAACAATAAAAAAGCAGTTGAAATATTAAATAAAAATATTGAGAATTTAGATATTAAATCTAAGACAACAATTATAAACAAAGATTATAATTATGCTTTACAGTACTTCTCAAATAATAATATTAAATTCGATATTGTATTTTTAGATCCACCATATAGTATGAATGTGTATGATGAAATAATAAAATATATAATAAATAATAATATTATCAATGATAAAGGGTTAATTGTTTGTGAGTATAATTCTGATTTAGCTGTAGAACACAAACAATTAAAATGTATAAAAACAAAAGATTATAAAAATAAAAAAGTAAGCATATATGTTTACAGTGATAAGCAATAAAATTATTGTAGAAATGTATATATGTTATAATTGACAGTAGGTGATTGAATGAAGATTATTATTAGTGCTGGTGGTAGTGGTGGGCATATATATCCTGCATTAGCTATCATAGACAAATTCATTGAAAAAGAGAAGAAATTAGATATTTTATATATAGGTACAACGGATAGAATGGAAAAAGATATTATTCCAGAACACAATATAAACTATATTGGAATAAAAGTAAGAGGATTTGACAGAGGCTTTAGTTTGAAAAACTTAAAGGCAATTAGTTACTTCTTTAAAGCGGTATCTAAAGTAAAAAAAATAATAAAAGAATTTAAGCCTGATTTTGTTATTGGAGTGGGTGGATATGTAACTGCTCCTGTATTATATGCTGCAAAGAGATTGAAAGTAAAAACGGTAATACATGAACAAAACAGTTTTCTTGGATTATCTAATAAGTTTTTAATTAATTTTGTAGATAAAGTTTTTACATCTTTTGTTTCTACTAAAGATAGTATTAAAAGACATAAAAATAAGGTAATATTTACAGGAAACCCAACTAGTGAAGTATATTTAAGTAAAAAACCAGCTAATAAGAAGAGTTATGGTTTATCTAATGATAAGAAATTAGTATTAATTGTTATGGGATCACAAGGATCTAAAACAATTAATGAAAAAATGGAAAAGATATTATTAGAATTTAAAAACAAGAAATATGAAGTCTTATATGTAACTGGTAAAGATTATTATGATAGATTTAGATTAATAAAAGTACCAAGCAATGTTAAGGTAGTTGGATATATAGACAATATGGGAGGATTATTAAAGGTAACTGATTTAATTGTTACTAGGGCAGGAGCATCGACAATATGTGAGACTACTACTCTAGGTGTGCCATCTATATTTATACCTAGTCCATATGTAACTGATAATCATCAATATCATAATGCAGTGAATTTGGTAAATATAGGTGCAGCATTAATTATTGAGGAAGATAAATTAAATAAAAAGAATTTAATTAATAAGATAGATAAGATATTAGATGATGAAAAAGAATATAATAAGATAAAGGAAAATATATCAAAAATTGCTGTTAAAAACAGTGCAACAAAGATATATGAAGAGATTAAAAAACTAATATAAGGAGCATTATGAATATTAGAGATCTTAGAAGCTTAAAAGTAGGCAAGGTATTAAATAATATTAGTATGAAGAATAACACAACTTATAGAGTTGGTGGTATTGCAAAGTACATGGTTTTGCCAAGCAATAAAGAGTGCTTAATAAAATTATTGAAGTATTTAAAAGATGATAATATTAAACACAAGATTATTGGTAATGGTTCTAATCTTGTATTCTCGGATGAAATGTATGATGGAGTATTGATTAGATTAGATAAGCTTGATAATGTTTGTATTGAGGATACTATAGTAAAAGCAGAAGCAGGATGTGATTTGCTTTCTGTTGCATATAAAACAGCAAATCTTGGATTGACCGGTTTAGAATTTGCTACAGGAATACCTGGTACAATCGGTGGAGCCATTTATATGAACGCTGGGGCATATAAATCAGATATGGGTTATGTAGTTAGTGAAGTGCAATTATTGACTCCAGAATTGGAAATAAAGACCCTTTATAATGATGATTTAGATTTCCATTATAGAAGTTCGTTTTTACAAAAAAATCCCGAATATATATGTTTGGAAGCAACAATTGTATTGAAAAAGGGAGATAAAAAGGTAATTAAAGAACTTATTGAAGAAAGAAGAAAGAAAAGATTAATGACTCAACCTCTAAATTATCCAAGTGCTGGTAGTGTATTTAGAAATCCAACAGATGATTTTGCAGGCAGATTAATAGAAGAATGTAATTTAAAAGGATATAAAATTGGCGGTGCTATGGTAAGCGAGAAGCATGCAAATTTTATAGTAAATGCAGGGAATGCAACTGGTAAAGACATACATGATTTGATTTTATATGTAAAAAGTGAAGTATATAAAAAGTTCAAAGTAGACTTACTTGTTGAACAAGAGTTTGTTAATTGGGAGTAATATATGGAAAAAAACATGTTAAAAAAAAGAAAACTTAATCTTAAAAGAGTATTAATTTTAATATTTAGTTTGTTTATCATGTTTTTTTTATTGTATCTATTATTTACAAGGAAAATAGAGAATATATATATATACAATAACTTAATACTTAGTGATCAAGAAGTAATAGATATTTCTAAATTAAAGAATTATCCTTCATATGTATTAAGAACAAAATCTTCAATAGAAAATGAATTATTAAAAAGCAAATTTATAAAGAGTGTTGAAGTAGATAAAAAGAGATTTAAAGAAATACATATATATATTGAAGAATATAAACCAATATTTTATAATGATATTAATAATAAAGCTGTACTTGAGAATGGTATAGAAGTAGATATAAATATTGAATTACCAATACTAATAAGTGATATTGAAGAACAATATTATATTAAATTAATTGAAAAGATGGCACTAGTAGATGAAAGTGTTTTGTTAAAAATATCGGAAATCGAATATAAACCTAATAATATTGATAAAGAAAGAATACTGCTTACAATGAACGATAGAAATTATGTATATTTAACACTATATACTTTTGAAAAAATTAATAACTATAATAGTATATTGCCAACATTAGAAGGCAAAAGAGGAATACTGTATTTAGATTCAGGAAACTATTTTGAGATACTAAATTAAGTTTTACAATTACAAGTTATTTATAGTATAATGTTATTATGAAATAAGGGGCGATATAATGAAAAAAATATATACGAGTATTGATATCGGTTCTGATTCTGTAAAAATATTAGTATCAGAAATGTTTAAGAATAAATTAACTGTAATTGCTGAAGCAACTGTTCATTCAAAAGGAATAAAAAAAGGTATAATTGAAGATGTTAATGATATACTTACAACTTTAAGAGAAGCAATTAATATTATAGAGGGAAAAACAGGAACAAAGATTAGCAAAACATTAGTAAATATACCTTCATATTTTGTAGAATACATGCTAGTAGAAGGACATACTACAATAACAAGTGATGATAAAAAGATTAATGGTGAGGATATAATAAGAGCATTACAAGCTAGTGTTTATAATAAGGTACCAAAAGAGAAGGAAATAGTAACAATAATGCCAATTGAGTTCTCAATCGATTCAACTAAGAGTATTAAAGATCCAAAAGATTTAGTAGGGGACAAATTATCAGTAAAAGCAATGGCAGTTATAATGCCATCAAAGAATATATATTCAGTACTAAATGTATTACAAACATTAGGTATAGAAATTGAAGATATAAATATTGGTAATATTGCTGATTACTATGAATTTAAAAATAAAGAATTAGATAAGAGTGTTTGTGCAATTATAAATATTGGTGGTGAAACAACTAATATATCAGTATTTAATAAAGGAATAATAATTAATTCAGAAATACTACCTATTGGTGGTAAAAACATAGATAATGATATATCTTATGTATTCAAGATACAAAAGGAAGAATCAAAGAGATTAAAAGAGACATTTGCAGTTGCTCACAAAAGATTCTCCCAAGCAAATGAAGTGTTTGAAATATTAAATATTAATAAAGAATTAATTAAAATAACTCAATATGATATATCACAAATAGTTATGTCAAGAGTTAGTGAAATGCTAGAAATGATAAAAAAACAAACTTACCTATTAACAAATAAAGAAATTCAGTATATAATCATTACAGGAGGAACTAGTGAATTGTCTGGAATTTCTTATTTAATAAAAGAAGAGTTTGATGAAGTTGCAAAATTAGGTAAAATTGATACAATGGGAATAAGAAATAATAAATATTCAACGGTTTCAGGATTAGTAAAGTATTATGATGAAAAAATGTTGTTGAGAGCAAAAGATTTCTCAATGCTATCAAGCAGTGAAGAAGAAGGTTTAACTTCACAAAAGAAAAAGTCAAGTATAGCAAATGATTCAATATTAACAAAATTTTTCGGATACTTTTTTGATAATTAAGGAGGATTTATGTTTGGGTTAGAAATGGATCAATTAGCAAAAATAAAGGTAATAGGTGTTGGTGGAGCTGGAAACAATGCAGTAAATAGAATGATTGAATCTGGTGTAAAAGGTGTAGAGTTTATTGTTGCAAATACTGATATGCAAGTTTTAAATAGTTCTAAAGCATCTATTAAATTACAATTAGGAGATAAATTGACTGATGGTCTAGGTGCAGGTGCAAATCCTGATACAGGTAGAGAAGCCGCTCTAGAATCAAAAGAACAAATAAAAGCAGTTCTTGATGGTGCTGACATGGTATTTATTACTTGTG
>CAYRHA010000019.1:0-9074 GCA_964424005.1 uncultured Muribaculaceae bacterium | reverse complement strand
TTATTTTATCATAGTTCTTTTTTATTTAAGTGACCAAAATGGGGTTCACTTCAAAATCACTCTTCTTTTTATACACTACAAGTTTTCTTAGAACAAATCATTCTGAACGCTGTTCCAAATGCTCTTCCAAGATCAACTATTAACTTAATGCCTCTTATAATTGCACTAATAAATGTAGCTGATAAAGCTCCTCCAACTACACTCCTTAATTCGTTTTCAGTCATTATCATTATACCGCCTACTTTCTACAAGCAAGTGGTCTCATGAATCCATCAAAGAAAGCCAATCCAAATGCCACTAAAGCTCCAATTATTGCAAATAATCCAAAGTTAATTCCTCCACTTATACATTTAAGTTCATTATCATTTAATATAGTCATATGTTCTCCCCTTTCATTTTATTTAGATTAATATTTTTATAGAACAAATCATTATTATCTGTTCTATGAGTAATATAAATTACTATTTTATTTTTATATACCTTTAAAATATTTTTCAATATTTTTCTCTCAGTAATTCTATCTATTCCATTTAAAGATTCATCTAATATTAATACATTACTATTTTTTAGTAGACATCTTGCAATAACTATTCTTTGCATTTCTCCTAAACTAAAATTTGAACCATTTGAAAATACTAATGATTTTATATCCATTTTCTTATTCCATAATACCTTTTTAATATAAGCATATTTCAACACCTTGTTTAATTTCTTCTTGCTTACTATTAATCCAAGACAAATATTATTATAAACAGTATCACAGAATATCTTATCTTTTTCACTTATATAACATATATTATTATGTATCGATTCTCTACTCCAATCATTAATATTAATATTATTAAACAATATATTATTTACATTTATATTCTTAATCAACATCTTTGAGAGGGTTGATTTCCCTATTCCTGAAGAACCGGTAATTAAAATCTTATCTCCTTCATTTATTTGTAAATTAAAGTTATTAAATATTGATTTATTATTATAATCAAATGAAAGATTAGAAATCTTAATACTATTTATATCACCACTAACATTACCATAATGTTCTTCAATACAAAAGAAATCAGATGTAGACTTAATAGCTATAATTCCATTCTTAATTATTTCCTCTAACTCAAATATATTTTTCAAAGGTTCAATAAAGTAATAAATTAATGAATTAAACAATATTAAATTGCTAAATACTAATATGTTTTGATTTACTAATATAATACCAAAATATAATACTGTATTTATACCAATGAATAAGAATAAATTTTTAAGAGCATCTTGATTATTAATACTTCTATCAAAATTATTTTCTAATTCAATCTTGTGATTATACTTATATCTAAACTTATCAGTTATATAATTTTCTAAATACATATTCTTAATAGTATTTATACCATCTATCGATTCTTCAATATGTGAAATTACTTCACCATTATTATCTTGTATATTTCTTATACTTCTTTTATTTTTATTATTAAAAACTAAAAATATTAGGAAATATAGAAATACAAATACTAAGAATATTAAAAATAGATCTTTATTGATATTTAATAGTATTACAAATGTACATATTAATAATGATAAGTCTACTAACAATATTATTGGTACTCTACTAAATAATTCTACAACATACTTTGTATTATTAATTCTATTAATTAAATCACCATTGTGTCTACTTTCAAAATATGAATTAGGAAGTGATATAAGTTTATTGTAAACAGTAATTGTTATCTTATTATCAACTAAATTAGAAAGCACAATAATCATTTTGTTTTTTAAATAATCTATCAATATTCTAATAAGTAAAATAATAATGAATACAACATATATAATTGAAATCATATTACTGCTTATTAACATCTTAAAATAGAAAGTACCTAATAAATTAAATGCTACTGATAACAGAGAAACAAGAAATATTAATATGTATCTAAATCTATATTCTTTTAATAAATTGTAATACATTCTTAAATCAATCTTCTGTTTAATAACATCTAATTTTCTATTAGGATATAAAGTAATAATTATATTTGAAAACACATCATTAAATTGTTCATAACTATACTTCTTAATGCCAAAAGCAGGATCAAATACAATTACCTTCTTTTTAACTTTATCTACCTTATGAATTATTACATAATGTTTATATGCCTTGTTAACAAATGTATGAGCAATTACTGGAAGTTTGATATTTTCTAAATAACTAATATTGCATTTAATACCTTCAGCATCAAATCCTAATTTTTTTGATGCTTCAACCAAATCATAAGCACTAATTCCATTCTTATCACAGTTTGTTAAGTACCTTATATTATCTACAGTATTATCCCCTCCATAATATCTAATAACAGATAACAAACAAGCAACTCCACAATCCATGATATTTTCTTGCTTAACGTATTTTAATCTCATATATCACTTCCTAATTATTTATTGTTTAAATAATTAGAAGTTCCCTTAAAAAAAGATATTTCAATTACTTGAAATATCCATTTATTACATTTTTTGCTTCATTTACTATAAAGAACGTATCTCTATCTAAACTTCTTATTAATTTTATTAACTTTTTTTCTTGTTTTCTATCTACATTAATATATAACATATAATTCTTTTCAGAGGATTCTATACCATCATATTCCAAAGATGTAACTGCATAACCATTGTTTCTTAATTCTTGAATAATATGTTTTCTCCTATGTGTTGCAAATACTTGAAGTGTAACTTTCCCTGGTATAAGCAAATCTGATAATAATCCTCCTATATATGTACCAGTTGCAAATCCTGCTGCATAAGAAAATGCAATCCATATACTACCATCTAAAGTATTCAAAGCCTCTTTAACTATTAAGAACCATATTAGTGCTTCTACAAATGCAATTAACGCAGAAATTACCTTATTACCCTTTACAATAAATATTGTTCTTATTGTTCCTAATGATACGTCTACTATTCTAACAAAAAATATTGTTAGACAAAACCACACCACACAATCACTCTACTTTCAATTAAAGCATATATTCTTTTTGCCGTAAAGTCAATTATTCATTTGACATATTTACATTTTCAATATACTATTACAATAGAGGTATATATGAAAAAACATATCCCAAACATATTAACAAGTTTGAGAACAATAGTAGCAATATTAGTACCGATATTGTTTTATTTCAACTTATACTATACCCTGTTGATACTTCTATTTGTTGCTCTTTCATCTGATATGATAGATGGATACTTAGCAAGAAAATGGAAAGTAGTATCTGTACTTGGAAAAGTGCTAGATGCAGTTGGAGATAAACTATTAGCAATATCTACATTAATATCATTCATAATATTTGTAAATGATAACTTCTTATGTTTATTGATAGGAGAATTAGTTATTGCAAGTATAGTAACCTACTTCTTTATATCTTCTGGAGCACTAAAAGAAAAAAACTTTTATAAACAAGAAACATCAATATATGGAAAAATTAAAACAGTATTTTTATTTATTACTCTTGCTATTGGATTAGTATCTTATAAAGTAGAATTACCAAGTACAATATCAATATTAATACTTACTACATTCTTCATGCAAATATTAACAGCATATACATATATATGCAAATATAGAAAAAAGAAATATGAGGTAAAAAATGAAAAAAGGTAAACTAAAAATAAAAAATATTCTAATTGCAGTCTTAATATTATTCTTAATAATATTTGGTATAATAAAATACAATATATATATAAATACAAATGAATATAAATTAAAAGAAATTGGATATTCAAAACAAGAAATATATTTAATAAAAGAAAATTTAGATGAAAATCAAATACAAACAATATTAGAAAAAGAATATTCAAATATACTTACTGATTTTATACAAGAAAAATACTTTATATTTACGAAATTAGATACTTACTTAGATTATTACAAGAGTCATACAAGTTTAAAAACTGATGTAATAGTAACAGCAGTAAATACAAATACATATCTAGATTATTATACTGAAATAAAGTCAACAGATCTATCTAAGGATACACTTGCAATTATAAATAAATATTATAAAGTTGATGAAACATATGAACCTGAGGATCTAGTTAATATGAGTCTATCATATGCATATTCAGGGCATAAAACTAGAGAAATAGTGTATGAAAATTACATAAAGATGTGCAATGCAGCTAAAAAAGAAGAATCATTTTCATTAATAACTATATCGTCATATAGAACTTATAGTTTTCAAGAAGCACTATATAATGGATATGTTAATAAGAACAATAAAGCATATGCTGATAGTGTATCTGCTAGACCAGGACATTCAGAACATGAACTTGGATTAGCATTAGATATAGTTACATATACAAATGGATTTAGTAATTTTGAAACAACAGAGGAATATGCATGGCTAAAAGATAATGCTCATAAGTATGGATTTATAATTAGATATCCTGAAGGAAAAGAGACTATCACCGGTTATAGTTTTGAACCATGGCATTATAGATATGTTGGTATAGATGCAGCAACATACATATATGAAAATAACATTACATTTGACGAATATTATGCATACTTTATTGAATAAAAAAACTAGATTAATTATCTAGTTTTTTCTATAAACTTTTATGTTGTGAAACTGTTTTCATAATGCATTGCCCACAATCACATGGATCGGTATTATCTCCATAATAATTGTAAGCTTCTCTACTAAATCCATTGCTATGCTCTATAATTTCTTTTTTATAATACTTCAATTCATCTTCATCTTTTTTGCTTATAAAAAAACCTTTATCTCTAAGCATTCTAATTTTCTTCTCAAGACTATCTCTCTTTGTAAAAAGCTTTTCAACTTCTTTTACATCTAAACCAATAACATCTTCTCTCATTATTTTCCCAGGGAAAATAAATTCTTCACCACAAGTTTCGCATATAAGTATTTTATCTTCAAAATCGGTATACATATTGACATCTTCTTTCTATATTATCTAACACGTTGTTGTGAAATATAATTTCTTACTACATTTAATCCATTATTAACAAGTTTTAAGTGATTATCACCAGTTATATAATTGTAACTACATTTGCTTTGAGACCTAATTATTCTATGTGCTATTTCAATTCTCTCTCTAAAATTATCAGTCCTACTAAAAACAGCTTTTAATACATTATTATCATTTAATATTTCTACGTAATTAACATAATCTTCTACATTAAGTTCTGAAGTGGAACATGCAAGTACAGATATTTCTTCATAAGATCTTTCACTAATTCCCTTAAAGTAATTTAATAAGACACCATATGACAGAATTGTTGCTATTTTTTCTTTAATAGAAAAATCATCTGTGTAATTAATTTCTCCCATTATTGATATACTCTTCTTTTTTTCTTCAACATTTAATTTATTTATTTTTGGAATAAACTCAAGCTTTGTTGCATATAATTCATATTCTTTTTCTAAGTCTTTAATTTGTTTTTCAAATAATTTTTGATCTTGTTTACTTCTATATTCCTTTTGAATATATATACTATCTATTTTCTTTTGATCACTTAATTTTTCTTTCAATTGATTATATAGTGATTCAAAAAACTTCTTATATTCTATGTATTCCTTGCTCTCATTTATTGAATTTTCCATACACTTCGCCTCATCTTTAATTATACTACAAATAAACGTTTTATCAATATAAAACCCAGACTATAAGTCTAGGCTAATATTTAATGGTATCCCAGGAGAGATTTGAACCCCCGACCGATGCCTTAGAAGGGCATTGCTCTATCCAGCTGAGCTACTGGGACAAATTACTTAAGAAGTATACAATAAAAACTCTTGAATATCAAGAGTTTTTATAATAAATTAATCAATGTACGTAAATTCATAACCTGATATTTTAACAGTATCTCCTTCTTTTGCACCAATCTCTTTTAACTTATCATCAATACCCATTGTTCTAAGCTTTTTAGTAAATCCACTAATTGCTTCAGTTGAAGTTAGCTTTGTCATTTTAAATAACTTCTCTACTCTCTCACCACTAATTACCCACTTACCATTCTCTTTAGATATTGTAAATGGTTTTTCTGTCTTAAACTTATATAATACATGGCTTAAATATGAATCTTCATCGTAAAGAACTACATCTTCCTTTTTCTCTAATATGCTAGCTAGTTCTAATATAACTTTATCTAATCCCTCATTATTTAAAGCACTTATCTCAAATATTGGTAATTTTACTTTCTTTTTAAATGCAATTAAATTCTTTTTAGAACCTTCTACATCCATCTTATTAGCAATTATTATTTTTGATTTAGATTCTAATACTTTGCTATATTCTCTTAGTTCTTTATTAATGGTTTTATATGCTTCATAAGGATCAACTTCTAATCCACTCATATCTATTACATGAGCAATTATCTTTGTTCTTTCTGCATGACGTAGAAAATCAAATCCTAATCCTTCACCTTTAGATGCACCTTCTATTAATCCTGGTAAATCTGCCACAGTAAAGACTTTATTGTCTTTTGTTGTAACTACTCCAAGATTAGGAGATAGAGTTGTAAAGTGATATGCAGCTATCTTTGGTTGTGCTTTTGATATCTTTGAAAGAATAGTAGATTTTCCTACACTTGGAAGACCAACTAAACCTACATCTGCTATTAATTTTAATTCTATTCTTAATTCCGCTCTTTCTCCAGGTTCTCCTTTTTCAGATACATCTGGAGCAGTATTAGAAGCAGTTGCAAGAGCTTTATTACCTCTTCCACCTCTTCCACCTTTTGCTACAACTACCTCTTCATCTTTATATTTTAAATCTGCAATTATTAAATTAGTATCATTGTCCATAATAGTAGTTCCAGGTGGAACTCTTATTATTATATCTTCTGCATCTCTACCAGTCTTTACTTTTCCAGAGCCATTCTCACCTTTATTACCTTTAACTGTCTTTCTATACTTTAAATCTAGAAGAGTTATTAAACCTTCATCTACTCTGAATATTATGCTTGCTCCTTTACCACCAGTTCCACCAAACGGTCCTCCATTTGGAACAAACTTCTCACGTCTAAAAGCAGTGCATCCATCTCCACCGTCACCAGCTATTATCTTAACAACAACTTCATCAATAAACATACAATCACCTCAAACTAAATAAAAACAAGTTTAAGCTTGTTTTGTATCATAAACACTAACTTGTTTTGTATCTTTGGTTTTAAATTCAAATTTTATATATCCTGGAACCTTTGCATATAATGTATCATCTTTTCCTCTACCAACATTATTACCAGCAAATATCTTAGTTCCTCTTTGTCTATATATAATTGATCCACCTGTAACATATTCTCCATCTGCAGCTTTAGAGCCTAGACGTTTAGATTGTGAATCTCTACCATTAGTAGTTGAACCTTGTCCTTTTTTGTGAGCAAATAATTGAATATTAAACTTCAACATATCTACACCTCCCTATATATTTTTATATTTTTATCATATTCTTTTTCTAACTCTTTAAGCATATTTAACATATTGTTTATTAACTTATCAATAATATTATCATGCTTTAATATTTCTATTGTTATACCATCTTCTTCATTAACTTTGATATAACTTTTATCTAACGAAAAAATAGCATTTACTGTAGTTAATACACAACCACTTACAGCAGCACATACAATATCTTTGCCAAAGTCATTGAATTTTGCATGTCCTTTAATTTCTATTAAATCTTTAGATACAATTACCTTTATCATAACTAACCTTCTATTTTTGTAATCTTTACTTTTGTATATGGTTGTCTATGCCCTTGTTTCTTATGAAAATTATTCTTTTGTACATAGTGGTAAACAATTATTTTCTTTTGTTTTCCATTTTTAATTACTTCACCATGTACTTTAATTCCATCAACATATGGTTTTCCACAAACACCATTCACCATTAAAACCTTATCAAAAACAACTTTCTTTCCAGCTTCTAAATCTAATTTTTCAACATAGATTTCACTGTTTTCTTCAACATAGTATTGTTTTCCACCAGTTTCAATTATTGCTTTCATACTATACCTCCTTCTTTAAATTCTAAGACTCACCTTTAGGGTACATAATTGTTTATAAAAACCCTTTCAGAGTGGTTGTAGACCGAGGTCATACAATCTACAAAATAATAACACAAATATAATGCTTAGTCAATTAAATATCATTATTTTCAAAAAAACTATAATATTTGTTTTCTCCAATAATTAAATGATCTAGAATAGGAATCTTCTGAGCTTTACCAATTGACACCAATTCCTTAGTAATATTCCTATCCTCTTCACTAGGTGTTACATCTCCAGAAGGATGATTATGTATACATACAATATATGAAGCACTATTAAGATATGCATACTTAAATACCTCTCTTGGATGTACCATACTCATATTAACAGTACCAACAAATAATAACTTCTTATCTATAACCTTCTTCTTAACATCTAAATATATTACATAAAATCTCTCTTGATCATTATCTTTAATTAAATACTTAAAATATTTATATATATCAGAACAATTAGTGATATTAATATTATTTAAATTCTTCTCATAATATACCCTTCTACCTAATTCTAAAGCTGCTATTAAAGTAACTGCTTTTACAACACCAATACCTTTAATATTAGTAATACCATTTATAGTTATATTCTTTAATTCACTTATATCTTCAATATTACTTAATATCTTTAATGATAACTGTTTAACAGAAATAGATACAGTACCAGTTTTTAATATAATAGATATTAAATCTTCATTAGATATATTATCTACTCCATATTTTATTAGTCTTTCTCTAGGTTTCTCATCATCAACTAAATCTTTAATCATAATTCCTCCTACATATATATTAAATATATAGAAGAATAATCCTTCATAAAAAAACATATAGATTCCTATATGTTATTCTTTATTTAATTCAAACTCTTTTGTTTTTTCTAATTCATTTCTACAAGATATCTTGTTTATATACTTTTCTATTAGTCCTTTAGTTACTACTAACATAATTAAAGACACTGATGAAAATACAAGTATTTGTATATATTCATTTGCAGTAAAGAATGTAGATATACTTGCAATAATA
>CAYRHA010000018.1:0-9273 GCA_964424005.1 uncultured Muribaculaceae bacterium | reverse complement strand
CTGGAACAGTTATTACTGCTCTAGTAACTTTTTCACCTAAATATGCTTCTGAATAACTCTTCATATAAGAAAGAATCATTGCACTTATTTCTTCTGGTGTATATTTCTTACCTTCAGCTTCTACCTTTTTATCTGTTCCCATTAATCTCTTAATTGATGAAATAGTATTTGGATTTGTTATTACTTGTCTTTTAGCAGCATCTCCAACAATCTTTTCACCATTTTTAAATGCTACAACTGATGGTGTAGTCCTTCCACCTTCTGGATTTGGGATAATTTTAGCTTCCCCTGCTTCAAATATACTTACACAACTATTTGTTGTTCCTAAATCAATACCTATAATTTTACTCATCTTTCATCTCTCCTTTTTTATTTACCTTTACTAATGAATGTCTTATTACTTTATCTTTATACATATAACCTTTTTGTAATACTTCTAATATAATATTATCTTCTTTATCTTCAATACTGTCAGTCATAACTGCTTCATGATAATTTGGATCAAATGGTTTTCCTAATGAATCAATCTCATTAACTTCATATTCTTTCAAAATATTAAACATATTTGAATATATCATCTTAAATCCATCTAAGAATTTTGATAACTCATCATTTAGATTTGTATCGTCTAACTTAATTGCTCTTTCAAAATTATCTATAATAGGAATAATCTCTAACAATATATCTTCATGTGCATATTTAATCATTTTGTTAAATTCTTCATCTTTCCTCTTCTTATAGTTTTGAAGTTCAGCAACACTTCTTAACAACTTATCATTTAGCTCTTCTTTTTCTTTTATAATATTCTCAATATTAATTACATTTTTATTTTCTTCATCTTTTTTCTTTTTATCCTTCATACTACCTCTCGATCTTTTCCTTAATAAATTCAAGTAAACTTACAACCTTATTGTATTCCATTCTCTTAGGCCCAATTATTGCAATGGTCCCCTCTCCATTTTCAGAATGATATTTAGTTTTAATAACTGTTACATCATCATCTAATTTTGATTCTGAACCGATATATACATTTACTCCATTTTTAGTTTCTTCAATGGAATCAATAATATCCTTATCCTCAAATTTATTAATAATATTTCTAATTTTATCTGAATCATTAAATTCTGGTTGATTTAGTATATTAGTCTTACCAGCAAAATAACAACTATTATTTGTCTTAGCAAAATCATTAAATGCATTATAAAATGCATTATAAATCATTTCATGTTGTTTAACATACTTTCCAATTACTGGTTTTATTTCATATTCCAATTTAGAACTTACTTCATCAATTGGTGTACCTACTAACAATTCATTGATAAGATCTACCATCTTCTTAACATCATTAATATCAGTATTTGCTAATGAAATAATCTTATCTTCAGTATGTCCTCTATCAGTAATAACTATTGCTACCAAATCAACATCGTTGATTGGTACCACTTCAACCTTTTTTAATTTATCAGATGAATTGTCTCCTAAAACTATAGAAGTATATGCTGTCATTTCTGAAACAATATCAATACTCTTAGTAATTGCATCATTCAAATCTAATTCATTATTATGAAATATAGTTTGAAGTTTTAACATTTCATCACCAGTCATATTTTTTGGTTTCATTAAATTATCTACATAATACCTATAACCTTTTTCACTAGGTATTCTTCCGGAAGAAATATGAGTCTTCTCTAAGTAACCATTTTCTTCAAGTTCCACCATTTCATTTCTAACAGTAGCACTTGAACAATGCATAGAATTACATATTGATTCTGACCCAATAGGTTTTGCAGTTTTAATGTGTTCCTCAATTATAACTTTAAGAATTTCGTCTTGTCTTTTACTTAGCATAATACCACCTCTTTAGAAGTACATATAAATTATAATATAACATTTTAGCATTGTCAATAGATGAGTGCTAATATTTTACAAAATAAAAAGATCTATTAAAGATCCTTTTGAAATAAGTATTTGTAATAATTACTATCCAATATTTTCTTGGAAAAATAAAAACTGTTAAACACACTATTATTTACACTATCTACATAATTTTCACTTACAGTTACACCTTCATTTGGTGTAAAAGTATTAGTATTCTTTACATATCTTCCATATTGAGATATCCAGTTTCTATTTGCAAACATAATAACATTTTCATATGATGACAATATATCTTTACCCATTAATATTCTAGAATCATACTCAATACCAAATAAGTTCAATAAAGTTGGCAATACATCTAAATTACTTGCATACTTATCAACATGAACTGTTTCCATTTCACTATTCCAAACTATAAAATTAGATCTATATAGTTCAAATAGAGGGTCAATCTCATAATCTAAAGCTTTTTGTATGTTCATTTTATTGCTTTCGTTTTTACCAGCAAGTCCATAAGGATAATGATCAGGAACAATTGCAATAACCGTATCATCTAAAGTTCCATTTTCTTCTAATAGTAATAATAGTTTTTCCATTGCTTTATCAAATTCAATTTGTGATGCAATATATGCTTTAAATTCATCTGGATAATCTAAATCTTTAACATATTCCCAATTCTTATATGACATCATATTTCCAAATCTCGAATATTGTAAATGCCCACTTACAGTTATGTAATATGTTAAATAGTTTTCATCAGTTTTATATTCATCAAAAGTTGCATTTATCATTTCCAAATCACTTTCTGGCCATACTCCGCATGTAATGTCCAAACCATTTCCACAATATTTATATGTATAACCAAAATCAGGATGAAATCTTGCTCTATGATAAATACGATCATGATGATTATGATATGATCTAGTTGAATAGCCGATACTTGAAAAAGTATTTCCTAATGTCATTGGCCAATATTTATTTTCTGATTGTTGTAAACTTTCATATGTGCCATCTTTTGTTAACAAACTAGTAGTTGCAACATATTCTCCTCCAGCAGTGCTAGCCGGATAAGTAGGAACATAAAAATTGTCAAATACGATTCCACTAGTTGATAACATATATAATGTTGGCGTTAATTCTGCATTGACAGCAATCGGATAAAGACTTTCTGCTAATATATATATTAAATTTTTCCCTTTAAACATACCAGTATATTCATTTTTTTCCGTAGCATTTACTCCACTGAAATATGTATGAATTTCTTTAATTGTACCATTTGATTCATTAATAATTAATGATTCCCAATCAATATCTATTACATTATATTCAATTTCTGGTTCAGGAATAATTATTTCTCCACCATCAACATTTGCATTCTCTTCAAATCCAAATATAGACCTTTTAATATCTAAAATAAATGTTGTTGCAAGACCATGTTTTGATGCTCCTAATTCAGGTATGTTTAAATTAAAATATAACTTCTTTGCTGAATAAATATTAGATTCGTCAAATAAATTTAAAGATAAAACTGATAAGCACATAACATTTAAAAATATAAGAAAACAAATTAGGATATGATTTGCAGATTTTCTAGAATAGTCTAAACGTTTCTTTATTATTGAATATATTATTATTGGTAATATATATAAGAAAATAAAAAATATGTTATTAAATATACCACTAAATATAGTTTCTTTAAATTGCATTATTTGACCAGTACCAGTTGCTATATTAGTTACTGAAAAGAAACTTGAATAAGTTAAAAAATATATCATTTGCGCAGTAAATAATATTGCCGTAATAGATAAAATAATATATGTTAATATAACATTTATTTTTCTACCAAGTACAGTTGATATAAACAACATAAAAGTAGCTATTGAAATAGAAAAGAATATTATTATAAATAAATTTACATCAAAAAATGTATCATAAATAGATAATCTAAAAGATATCTCACAACACAATATTGATAAAAACCAAAATATAAATATATATATTTTCTTCATATCAGTTACCTACTCTCAAATACTTTTGAATAATAATCTGTTTCTAGCATATCTTTTGATATTTTAAATATGTTATTTACTTTAGACTTTATATTATCAAAATAACTAGTATCTATATTAGTACTTTCTTCGTAAATTACAGTTTCTGCAGTTGATGCATTATAATATCCATAATCAGTAATAAAACTCCTATCAGAGAATATAGCAAGACCTTCACTACTTGAAAATAAATCATTACCCATCATCAATCTTGAATCATACTCAATATTAAATAAATTTAATACTGTAGGTAAAACATCAATACTACTTGCAACCTTATTTATTATTTGTGGTGATGTTGCTGAATTGTATATTAGTAATTTAGATTTATTTACTGAAATTGGTTCACTAATCTCTTCACTATTTAATTCTTCCATTTCAGATATGCTCAAATTATATGGATAATGATCAGTTGAAATGACTATTACTGTATCATCCAATATACCTTTTTCAGTTAATATTTCTATTAATCTTTCCATAGCAAATTCAAATTCTAAATTACATGCAATGTAACTTTTTACTTTACTAGAATAATTTAAGTCCTTTACTAAATTCCAATTTTTTCTTACCATTGCATTATAATTATAATTATAATTAAAATGCCCACTTACTGTTATATAATATGACAAAAATGGCTGTGCATCAATATACTTTTCATAAGAGTTTTCTATTAGTTCTAAATCACTAGATGGAAAATGTGGAGTCTTAATATTAAATCCTCCTGGGTCAGTAGTAATATTCAAATCTGGACCATTATAATAATCAAACCCATAATTTACAAGATATTTATATCTTTTATAAATTGCATCAGTCCAGTTATGAAAAGCTGTTGAAGTATAACCAATACTAGAAAATGTATTTCCAATTGTAAATGGAAAATAATTGGAATTTGATGCATGAGCACTACCACCAGATATACCTGTTTTTGGTAGCAGTGACGTAAACAACATATATTCAGTATCAGTTGTTGATGATTGAAATTTTGCAGGGTAATAATTATCAAATACAATTCCATTATTATAAAGATTATATAAAGTTGGAGTTAGATCTTCACTTATAAATGGTGTATAAAGACTTTCTGCCACTACAAATATTAAGTTTTTACCTTCAAATAATCCTGTATATTCATTCTGTTGTGTACCACTTAAATTACTAAAATATGTATGCATATTTTTAATTGTTTGATTTGTCTCAGTTTCAATTAATGATTCCCAATCTATATCAATAGTATTGTAATCATATTCAACATTAACAGCCTCTTTACTTTTATCAACTAAATATTCTGAAGTTTCACTATTATTAGATATTAATCTCTTTAAATCCAACCTCATAGTAGTAATTAATCCAAAAGATCTTACAGATTCAGATGGATAAAATATATTAAAATATAACTTCTTAGGAGAATATATTTCATCTTTTTTATCAGTTAAGTTTAATGATAATACTGATATGCATAATATATTTAATAATATTAATAATTTAATTAATATTTTTATAATTTTGTCTTTAGAATAATTAAAATACTTGTTTATAACAGAATATATTACTATTGGTGATATAAAAACAATTACTATTAATATATTTTGTAACAGTATATCTAAAATGGCTTTTGCAAATGGAAATGCGCCTTTCACCATTACTATTGCATCTAAAGTAAAAAATGCAGTAAATATTTTAAAATATACGAATTGAACAATGAAGAAAAATACCATTATTATTAAAAAGATAAATGAAATTATTTTACTTACCTTTTTATTAAAAATAGTAGTAATTACATAAATAGCAAAAGCATTTAGAAATGAAAAAATTAACAAATAATATATATTTGCATCATAAAAGTTCTCAAACACACTTGCTCTCAATATAAATTCTAAACCTATTATAGTTATAAACCAAAATAATAAAACCCATAGTTTTTTCATGTATTCACTTACTTTCTGTTTAAATAACTCATCAATTTACTATAATCTTCTTTTTTAATGGGTTTACACTTAATCAATAAATCCTTATTATCAATTAAATTCTCTGCCATTTGATCACAACCAACAAAACCACATGCTCCACAATTATATCCAGGAAGCATTTCTCTTATCTTACTAAAATTTTTACTTACTCTATTATTTAATATATAAGAAACATATGTTAAAGATACGGCTATAATAAAAGATATTGCTACAAATATTAATACTCCATTCATTTTATTCCCAACTCGCAATCTTCTTTACATCCAATACACTTGTTGCTTCCTTTATTCTTCTTAAATAAATATAAATTTAATAATATTAATATAATAATTATTATATAACTCATCATACACCTACAAATCTTGAAAATATAAGAGCCATAATACCAGCTGCTATTAATGCAATTGGATACCCTTTAAATGAATTAATAATTGGGCTCTTATCCATTCTAACTCTCATTAATGAAAATAAATATATTACTAATGTAAATCCAATACTACTACCCAATGCATATATTAATGATTCTGAGAAAGTATAATTTGACCTTATATTAATCAATACTACACCTAATACAGCACAATTAGTAGTAATGAGTGGTAAATATATACCTAATAAATTATACAACGTTTTTGAATATTTTTTTAGTACTATTTCTACTAATTGTACAAACGCAGATATTATTAATATAAACATTAAAGTTTGTAAATATAATGTATCTGTTGGTACTAATACATACTTGTTAATAAAGTAAGTTAATATCGATGAACATACTATTACAAATGTAACAGCAGTACCCATTCCTAAAGCCGACTTTTCTCTATTAGATACTCCTAAAAAAGGACAAATTCCTAAGAACTTATTTAATAATATATTCTCAGATAATATTGAAACAAATAATAAAGTGATTAAATTCATTTGGAATCACCTCTACTTCTTACTTTGTTTAATATACCTAACAATATACCAAGAGTAATAAATGCTCCAGCACTTGTTAAAAATATATTATTTGGTAACATATAACTATTTGGAAATATACTAAACACAATCTTATTACCAAATAAGTTTGATAAATTATCAACAATTGTTAAAGTATTATTACCCAATATCTCTCTTATTGATGCAAATAATACAATAGCAAAAGTATATTGAAAGCCAGTCTTTAAAGCATCTTTTATAGATGCTTTAACCTTGTTCTTAGAGGCAAATGATAGTATCCTACCAAGTATAATACAGTTAACAGTTATTAATGGTAAGTATACACCTAGAGCATCATAAACGGTTACTGAATACTTTCTAAGTAATATTTCAATAGCAGTTACAATAGTAGCTATAATAATAATATATGAAGGTATCCTCAAATCATCGCTAACATACTTAGATATTAAAGACACTATAATACTTGATAATAGTAGCACAACTGTTACTGATATACCCATAATTAAACCGTTTTCAAATGTAGTAGTAATAGCTAGAGTAGTACACATACCTAACAACATTGAAAATACAGGGTTACCATCAAATAACCAATTGAATAAATTAAACTTTTTCTTCATTTAACTCACTCTTTCAACTATGTATAGTACTAATGAACAAACAAAAGCTATTATTGAAAAGCTTATAATATACTTAAATCTATCTTTCATAACTATCACCATTATCCTCTATTACTTTCTTTATCATTTCTTTTAATGCATCAGATGTTACTGTTGCACCTGATACTGCATCTACATTATTTAGATTAGATTGACCATTTATAAGTTTGTTAATATAATCATTCTTTTCAATTTCTTGCCACTTTGTTTCAGCAGCACTATTTATTATATTAATTGAAGTTACAACACCATCATTAATAGTTACATTTGCAGTAATTGTACCCCATCCTTTTGCACTCATTTCATATATATAGTTGTCCCCACTCTTTTCAACATTAATAATTCTTACATTTGATTTATCTTCTTTTTTAATATTATTTATTATTACAAAGCTCATTCCCACTGCTAATACTATAAATATAACTATATATATTACTTTCCTTTTAATACTATTACCAATCATAATACCTACCTTATCAAATAGAGATACAGTCATATTCATAAATAATATACTTGTGAGAACTCCTTCTGGATATGATGTTAAAAATCTTAGAATTACTGTAAGTATACCTAAACTAATACCATATAATACCTGACCAATAGGAGTTATTGGACTAGTAACTGGATCAGTTGCCATAAATACTGCTCCAAATAGTAATCCTCCACTTAATATATGGAATAATGAATACCAAATACCTAAATCATTACTATATCCAATTATAAATGTCATTAAGAATACAGTCGATATATAGAATATTGGTATTCTCCATTTAATTACTTTAGTAGCTATTAAGAATATTAATGCTATTATTATTAAAAACTTATTAGTTTCTCCTAAAGTACCAGGAATAGTACCAAACAAAAAGTTATATATATCTCCAAACTTACCTACTATTTGTTCATATGTACCAATAAAATTAAAATTAGCTAAATTACTTAATGGAGTTGCACTACCTATTGTATCTAATTCAAATACATTAGAAGTTCCACCAATAATACTACCGTATGCTGTAGTAACCAATAATGCTCCCGTAAGAGCTGGATTGAATATATTGTGACCAAATCCCCCAAATAGCATTTTACCTATTAAAGTGGCAATAAATGCTCCTACAGCAACTACTAATAATGGAGTATTAATTGGAATAACTAATGCTAGGAATAAACCCGGAAATAATGCATATGAATTCTTAATATATTCTTTTAATTCCCTTTTCTCTTTCTTTAATATAAATCTAACATATAACATCTCAGTTATTACTGATGTCATAATAGCAACAACAATTATAAATAGTGGATGTAATGCTTTTAATATTGATATATCCATCTTATATAATATTGCTACATTTTTATAAACACTGAAACAAATAATTGGAATTAATGCTATTAACAATCTAGTCATAATTTTTGATGTATTATCAGAATCTTTAATATGTGGTCCATTATCTACTTTAAACTTCATATTATCTGTTCACCTCTTTTTTTGCAGTCTTTACATAACTTCTCAAATCTATCTTAGATGGACAAACAAAAGAGCACAATCCACATTCCATACATTTATTTACATTTAGTTTCTTTAACATTTCAATATCATTAATATGTTCTTTTATTAATACTGGGGATAAACCCATAGGACAATTTAAATCGCATCTTCCACACTTCATACATGTCTTCTCATCATATTCATTTATATCTTCTAATACTAATATTGAATTTAGATTTTTAGTAACAACTAAATTATCATCAGAAAGAGCATAACCCATCATAGGTCCTCCTGATATTAATTTAACATTA
>CAYRHA010000017.1:0-10427 GCA_964424005.1 uncultured Muribaculaceae bacterium | reverse complement strand
CATATAATGTTACTATTGTATCTGCTTCATCTGCTTGAAATACAGCGTATTGAGGTGTTTTGTCTCTCTTTTTATCTTGAAAGTATTCTATCATTTCTTCTTTTGTTTTATCACTTATTGTATAACTATATATTTTTTGCATGTTATCACTTCCTAATATAATTTTAACATAAATATGTTTATTTTTACATTAAAATATATTATAATTGATATGGAGGATAAGTATGAATATAGTTGATATTGTAGTTATTCTTATATTATTATGTGGATTAGTAGTTGGATTTAAAAGAGGAGTTATAAAGCAAACGGTTAAGTTTGTTGGAAGTATAGCTGTATTTGCAGGTGCTTTTATATTTAAAACACCAGTAGCAATGTTTTTACATAATAATTTTCCATTTATTAATTTTAATGGGTTATCATCATTAAATATATTATTATATGAGATAATAGCATTTGTATTGTTATTAATAGTATTTGGTATTATATTGAAACTATTAACTCTTATTTCTGGATGGATAGAGAAGTTATTTAGGATGACTATTATATTAAGTATTCCATCTAAAATATTAGGAGCCGTGGTAGGATTCTTTGAAGCTTATTTAATGGTGTTTGTATTAATGCTAATTCTATCTACACCAATAATTAATATAAAGATAGTCAATGAATCATATTCTAAGGATTATATACTTAATAAGACGCCAATATTATCTGATTTGAGTAGTAATATTATTTCTACTTTTACAGAAATATGGGAACTTAGAAATAGTGAAGAAAAAGATAATTTAGATCAACAAATATACGAAATATTAGAAAATAATAAGTTTATTACAAAAGAAAATATAACAAAGTTAATTGAATCTGGTAAGATTAAATCAGAGGATGTAGAGGAGGAATAATATGTTACATGTTGAAATGAAGGACTTTAATGATGCAGTTAGTAGTGGTACTGTTATAGTTGACTTTTATGCTACATGGTGTGGACCATGTAAGATGCTTTCACCAGTATTAGAGGAATTCTATAATAAAAATCCTGATGTTAAGATTATAAAGGTAGATGTTGATAGTCAACAAGATCTTGCAAGTATGTTTGATATTATGTCTGTACCAACACTTGTATTATTTAAAGAAGGTAAACAAATTGATATTAAACGACATTTTATGACAGAGGAAATGTTAAATGAATGGGTTAAAGAAGCTAAGTAATTAGCTTTTTTTATATAATATTAATAAAAAATTTGCTATAATATGATTGGTGATTTTTATGTTGTTAGCAAATGAATGGAAAGACTATGAAATATTAGATGCATCTGATGGTATGAAAATGGAAAGATGGGATAATATTATATTAGTTAGACCTGATCCACAAGTTATATATAAGAATAATAATGTTTGGGATAATTATGATGCCATTTATCATAGAAGTGATAAAGGTGGAGGTTATTGGGAATATAAGACTGATATTTCAAACAAATGGCAAGTTAAGTATAAGGACTTAACTTTTAATGTTAAAATGATGGGATTTAAACATACTGGAATATTTCCGGAACAAGCAGTTAATTGGGATTATATGATTGATAAGATTAAAAAATCTAATAGGAAAATCAATGTTCTTAATTTATTTGCATATACTGGATGTGCTTCTGTTGCATGCTTATATGCTGGTGCATCTGTTGTACATGTCGATGCTTCTAAAGGAATTGTTCAATTAGCAAAAGAAAATGTTAATTCTTCTGGTTTATCAGACAAACCAATTAGATATATAGTTGATGATGCTGTTAAATTTGTTATGAGAGAAATAAGAAGAGGAAGTAAATACGATGCCATTATTATGGATCCACCTTCATATGGTAAAGGTTCTAATGGAGAAGTATGGGATATTGAAAAAGAACTATTTAATTTAGTAAACCTATGTAAAGAGATATTAAGTGATGATCCTTTATTCTTTCTAATAAATTCATATACTACATGGCTTTCACAAAGTGTATTAAGTAATGTATTAAAGTTAACAATTGGAGCAAAATACAAAGGTAGTATAGAATGTGGTGAAATTGGACTTCCTATTAAAAATAGTGAATGTGTTTTACCATGCGGGATGTTTGGAAGATGGGAAAAAAATGAATAAGATTAATGTTTTATATGAAGACAATCATATTATTGTTGTTGAAAAAGAATGCAATGTACCTGTACAAGAAGATTCTAGTAATGATTTAGATTTACTAACAATTGTAAAAAATTATATTAAAGATAAATATAATAAACCTGGGAATGTATACTTGGGTTTAGTACACAGATTAGATAGACCAGTTGGAGGTATTATTGTTTTTGCTAAGACTTCAAAAGCTGCATCTAGATTAAGTAAGCAATTAAAAGAACATAAGTTTTCTAAAAAGTATTTGGCATTAGTTCATAATCATATTAATGATAGCGGTAGATTAGTTGATTATATAGAAAAAGATTCTAAAACTTTCTCATCTAAAATTAGTGATGAAGATTCAGGAAAAGAATCAATTTTAGAGTACAAACTTATTAAATATATAGAAGATAGGTCTTTGATTGAGATTGATTTATTGACTGGAAGGCATCATCAAATTAGAGTTCAGCTGGCTAATGCTGGTTTTCCAATTTATGGTGATCAAAGATATGGTACTGATAAAATTGGTATTCAAATACATTTGCATGCATATAAATTGTGCTTTTATCATCCTATTACAAATATGTTGTTAGAATTTACAAATAAACCACAATGGACAGGGGAATTATAAAAGTTGTGGGGAATATATAAGCTAGGATGTGATTTTAATGGCTATATCTCAAGAGACAATATTAGAAATTAGAAGTAAAGCTAATATAGTTGAAATAATATCAGATTATATTCCATTAATTCAAAAAGGAAAAAATTATTTTGGAGTATGTCCTTTTCATGATGATCATAATCCAAGTATGAGTGTTTCGCCGGAGAAACAAATTTATACTTGTTTTGTATGTGGAGCACATGGAAATGTCTTTTCGTTTATAATGGATTATGAAAATCTAAGTTTTGTAGAAGCCGTTAAACTAGTTGGTGATAAGGTTGGAGTTAAGGTAGAATTAGATACTCAGAAGTATGTAAAATCATATAATGAAAAAGAAAAAGTATTCTATGATATTCATGATATTGCAAATAGGTTTTATCAAAATAATTTAAATACTATGGATGGTAAAAAAGCAAAAGAGTATTTAAATAATAGAGGTATTAATGATGAGCTAATTAAAGAATTTGGTATTGGACTTTCTACTAAAAATGCTCTATCGGAATTGCTAATTAAAAAAGGTTATAGTGATAATAACTTAATAGAGAGTGGAATATCTTCTACAAATGAAAGTAGAGTATATGATACATTTGCAAATAGAATTATGTTTCCGTTATGGGATATTGATGGAAAAGTTGTTGCTTTCAGCGGAAGAATATATAATAGTGAGGATTCATCAAAGTATGTAAATTCTAAGGAAAGTGAAATATTTAAAAAAGGTAAGCTATTATATAATTATCATAGGGCAAAAGATGATGCAAGAAGAGAAAAATATATAATTATTACTGAAGGATTTATGGATGTTATTGGTTTATATAACAGTGGTATTAAGAATGTAGTTGCTACTATGGGAACTGCTGTAACAAGTGAACAAGCAGCTCTAATAAAGAAATTATCTCCTAATGTTGTTTTATGCTTTGATGGAGATTCTGCAGGTGAGAAGGCAACTTTAGCGTGTTCTACGGAGCTAATTAAAAATAATATTGTACCAAAGATTATTAGATTGAAGGAAGATCTTGATCCCGATGATTATGTTAAGAAATATGGTATTGATGAATTTAAATTACAAGTTGAAAATGCACTTAATTATTTAGATTACAAAATAAATTATTATAAGAATAATACTAATTTTGAAAATAGTGAGGAAATATCTAATTATATAAAAAATGTAATATCAGAATTAAAAAACGAATCTAATGAAGTAATTGTAGAAATTACTTTAAAGAAATTAAGCGATGAAACAAATGTAAGTGTTGTTACATTGAATAATATGTTAAAAAACGAGAAGAGTACAATTATAAAACCAGTAGAAATTAAGAAAAGAATGATTGCATTAGATAAATATGATAAGGCAGAAAGAAGATTAATATTTTACATGCTTAGATATCCGGAAGTAATTAAGATTTATGAAAAGAATAAATGCTTTTTTCCAGGTCAAAATTTTAGATACTTGGTAAATGAAATAATGTCATATTATAAGAAGTATGAACAAATTAATATTGCAGATTTCATTGCATTTCTTGGTGATAAAGAGGAATTGGTTGCAGCTTTATCACTTGTGAATGTAATGGACATTAGTGAGAACTATACTAACGAAGAGATTATGGATTATATATATTTATTGAATGATTATAATGTTGAACAGGAGATTAAAAGGCTTACAAATATATTTAAAAGTGAAACAGATTGTGATAGAAAAACTGAAATAGCAAAAGAAATTTCAAAATTGAAAGTGAGAGAAAAAAATGAATGAAATAAAGACATTTGAAGACAGAAAGTTATCATTAATTAAGTTGGGAAAAGAAAAAGGATATATTACATTTGAAGATTTAGCATTAGAGTTAAAAGGATTAGAAATGGATGCTGATTCTTTAGATGAGCTTTATAATGTATTTCATGATTTAGGTGTTGAAATTGTAAACAAGGAAGCTGAAGAAGAAGTTGAAGTTGAAGAGATTGTTGAAGATTTATCTATACCTAAAAATGTTAGTATTAATGATCCTGTAAGAATGTATTTAAAAGAAATTGGTAAGATTAGTCTTTTATCATCTGAAGAAGAATTAAATCTATCTGAAAGGGTAACTAGAGGAGAACAAGAAGCTAAAAATAAGTTAGCAGAAGGTAATTTACGTCTTGTAGTAAGTATTGCAAAAAGGTATGTTGGTAGAAATTTATCTTTTCTAGATTTAATACAAGAAGGTAATATGGGACTAATGAAAGCAGTAGAAAAATTTGATGCTAGTAAGGGCTTTAAGTTTTCTACATATGCTACTTGGTGGATTAGACAAGCTATTACAAGGGCTATTGCAGACCAAGCTAAGACTATTAGAGTTCCTGTTCATATGGTTGAAACTATTAATAAATTAAAGAGAATTCAAAGGCAATTAACTCTAGAATTAAATAGGGAACCAACTGAGCAAGAATTAGCAGATAAGATGGAAGTCACAGTAGATAAGATAATTGAAATTATTAAAATTGATGTAGACCCAATATCTTTAGAAAAACCAACAAGGGAAGATGAAGATTCATGCGTTGCAGATTTTATTCCAGATGAAAGCAATATGAGTCCAGAAGACTATACAATCAATGAATTATTAAAGGATGAAATAAGACAAGCTTTGTCTACTTTAACAGATAGAGAAGCACAAGTATTGAGATATAGATTTGGATTAGATGATGGAACTTGTAGAACGCTAGAAGAAGTAGGAAATATGTTTGGTGTAACAAGGGAAAGAATTAGACAAATCGAAGCAAAAGCATTGAGAAAACTTAGACATCCATCACGTTCTAGGAAGTTAAAGGATTATTTGAATGATTAATTTATCTAATAGATTAATGACAATTGCTGATTATATTGAGTCTAAAGATAAAGTAATTGATATTGGCTGTGATCATGCTCTATTAGATATATACTTAGTAAATAATAAAGGTATAAAGAAAATTATAGCTAGTGATATTATTGAAGAAGCTATAAATAATGCAAAAGAAACAGTTTACAAATACAATGTTCAAAAGAACATTGATTTAAGATTAGGTGATGGATTAAATGTACTTAATATCAAAGATAAAATTAATACAATTGTAATAGCTGGACTTGGATATAATAAAATTATTAAAATATTGAAAGAAAATATTAGTATTCTAAAAGAAATTAACAAAATAATAGTACAATCTAGTACTTTTCCTCATAGAGTTAGAAAATATTTAACTAGTATTGGTTACTATATTAATGATGAGAAAGTAGTAAAAGAAAATAATGTTTTTTATACAATTATTGTATTTAATAAGGGTAAAAGATCATATAGTAAATTTCAGATAAGATATGGTCCAATTTTATTAGAAAGAAAAGATAAGATATATAGTGATCATATTGATTTTGAAATTAATATAAATGTTATATTGTTAAAGATGGTACCAAAAAGATATATATTTAGAAGAATAAAAATAATGTTAGCATTAAAAATGCTTTATAAAGTAAAAAAACATTTAATTAATTGAATTATTATGCTATAATTTTTACATAGTAGGGGTGTTGGCTCGGAGGTGTTTACATGAGATTTAAGCTGTTTAAAAACTTAGCTAATTTTTTTAAATCTTCATGTAAGATTTTAAAAATTATGTTTATCTCTGTAGCAAAAGGTATATTATATATTTTCAGCAACATTTTATTAGGAATAAAGTATTTATTTATTTCTATTTTTTCTGTATTAAAGTATATATTAATATACATTTACAAATTCTTTGTAAATGTATTTAAAGGTATAAAATACATTGTAGTTGGAATATATAAATTATTATATTATTTAATAAAGAACTTCATACTTGGATGCAAATACTTTTTTGTAGGTTTTGCTAGAATAATCGTATTATTCTTTAAATATTTAGTATTAGGATTTAAATATTTAGGAGTGTTTTTGTATAAGATATTTAAATATTTCGGAATGTTTCTGTATAAGATTTTTAAATATATTGGTTTATATCTGTATAAAGGATTATATTTCTTTTTTAAACATGTAGTTAAAGGTATTATTTATTTATTTATAAGTATATACAAAGTAATTAAGTTTATTTTTATAAATGTCTATAAGGGATTCAAATATATATTTATATATATATATAAAGCATTATATTTTTTCTTTAAACATGTATTATTAAGTTTTAAATATATGTTTTTAGGTATTTTTGGTTTAATAAAATATATATTTGTATCTTTTTGGATTGGTTTGAAAACAATAGGATTAGGTATAAGGAAATTATTTGTTAATCTTGGTAAGATTATTGTTAAATTTTTGAAGGGATTTAAAGGTACGTGGATTAAGATTGGAAAATTTTTAATAAAAGCATTTATTCTAACACCAGGAAATATAATAAAAAAAATATATATAGCATATAGTGATCGTGCTGATAAAAACAAAAAGAAAAAGGAAGAGTTAAATAAAAAGAAGCAAAAATATTTAATAGAAAAAATTGCTAAAGCAGATAGAATTAATAAAGAAAAGAGAGAGACTTTACTTCAAAGAAAAGAGAAAGCATTGCTTATTAGTAGGGCAAAAGAAGATAGTAGAAGGCTTAAGAGATCAGAGAGAAAATCATTTTCTGTAAAATTAAAACTATGGTATGCAGGATTATCATTTGTAAAGGATATAAGAAACAGAAGAGAAATGAAGAGGCAAACTCTTCTTATTGACTTTGAGGGTGAAGATGCTGTACGTAGTGAAGAAAAGATTATTTATAAATATGTTGCAAAGAATTTAACAACAGGGAAGATAGAAAAAGGAATTTTTGCGGCCTTCTCAAAACTAGATGTGCACTCATATTTGTTATCAGAGAGTTTTGAAATTTATGAAATAACTCCAATAAAGAGATCTGGAAAATCATTGTTTACAGCAAAAATTACTAAAGCAGATTTAGTATTTTTGCTTACTCAATTATCAACATTCTTAAAATCAGGTATTACTCTTATTGCTGCAGTTAAAATACTTGAAAAACAAACTAAGAAGACTGGGTATAAACAAATATATAAATCAGTTATATATGAATTAACAATGGGAGAAAATTTTAGTGAAGCATTAGCAAAACAAGGAGCATCTTTCCCAAGATTATTAATTAATATGATTAAGACTGCTGAATTAACTGGTAATTTGCCTGAAACTCTAGATGATATGGCTGAATATTATAATGAAACTGAGAAAACAAGAAAACAAATGATTTCAGCAATGACATATCCTATAGTAATACTTATATTTGCGAGTACAATAATTGTATTTATATTAATATTTGTAATACCACAATTCGTAGATATATATGCTGATATTGATGCAGAATTACCTGCTATTACAAGTGCAGTTATAAATATTAGTACATTTCTTCAACACAATATTGTATATATCTTGATTGGATTAGTAATTGGAGTAATATTATATAGAGTATTATATGCAAGTATTAAAGTATTTAAGACTTTAAATCAATGGATATTCATGCATTTACCTGTAATTGGTAAAATAATGATATACAATGAAGTAACTATGTTTACTAAAACATTTGGATCTTTATTAAACCATAATGTATTCATTACTGATAGTATGGAAGTATTAAGTAAGGTTACTAATAATGAAATATATAAGATGTTAATATTTGATACTATTACTAACTTAGCTAAAGGAGAAGTTATATCTAACTCATTTAAAGACCATTGGGCATTTCCAATAATTGCATATGAAATGTTATTGACAGGTGAAAAGACTGGTCAATTAGGAGATATGATGACTAAGGTATCTAATTACTATCAAGAGCAACATAAGGTAGCAGTTAATCAAATTAAAGTGTTTATTGAACCAGTAATGATTGTATTCTTAGCAGTTGTTGTAGGAACAATATTGTTATCTGTAATATTGCCTATGTTTAGTATGTACTCATCAGTTATGTAGGAGGGTTTATGGAGACTTATATAATAATATTTATGTTTATACTTGGTACTATTTTTGGATCTTTCTTTAATGTTGTTGGATATAGACTACCAAATAATATGTCTATTGTTAAACCTGGTTCACATTGCCCAAAATGTAAGCATAAATTATCACCTTTAGAATTAATACCAATATTATCTTATATATTTTTGGGAGGAAAATGTAAGAATTGTAAGAAGAAAATACCGATATTCTATCCAATATTTGAATTGTTAACTGGAATTTTATTTGCACTATGTTATTACATATTTGGTATAACTCCTGAGTTAGCAATTAGTCTAGTATTTGTATCAACAGTATTAATTATTATGATTAGCGATATTAAATATATGATAATACCTGATGAAGTAATTATATTTTCAATTGTATCTTTATTTTTTATTAGATTATACTTATTTGATAATACTTTATTATCAATTGGATTAGATATGATAATACCTTTAGGATTTCTTCTATTATTGAAGTTGTTTGGTGATTTTATATTTAAGAAGGAATCAATGGGTGGTGGAGATATTAAATTAATGATTGTATTTGGACTTGCTATTGGATGGGAATTATCATTAGTATCAGTATTCTTAGCAGCATTCTTAGCATTACCAATATCAGTAATATCATTGATTAGTAAAAAGGAACATATATTGCCTTTTGGGCCTTATCTTAGTATAGCAGCATTAATATTGATGTTTTCTAAAATAGATATATCGCATATTATTGATATTTTAATATATTAATGATATTATATATTTATAAATCATTGATGGAAGTTAGTAGTAGTTGTATTTGTTTTTAGAGAGTTAGTGGATGGTGAAAACTAATAGCAAAAGACTATGAATCATATCCTGAGTGGAACGATGAATTAAATATTTGTTCTCGGAGTGTCTCCGTTATCAAAAAGAGTTTATTAGGATGGTACCACGACATTTCGTTCCTATATGAAATGTCTTTTTTTATAAAAAGGAGGATTATATGATAGATATTAAATTAATAAGAGAGAATCCAGAATTAGTAAAGGGAAATATTAAGAAGAAGTTTCAAGATTCTAAATTACCACTAGTAGATGAAGTTAGAAACTTAGATTTAGAATACAGAAATTTAAAGGTAACAGCAGATAATTCAAGAGCAGATAGAAATACTAAGAGTGAACAAATAGGTGCTCTAATGAGAGATAATAGAGCGGAGGAAGCAAATACATTAAAAGATGATGTAGTTAAGATTAATGCTTCTTTAATTGATATTGAGAAGAAAGAATTAGAACTAGAAGATAAGATAAAAAATATAATGATGAAGATACCAAATATAATTGCAGATGATGTACCAATTGGAGAAAATGATACTAAGAATGTTGAATTAGAAAGATTTGGAGAACCAAAGGTAAGCACATTTGAAATACCATATCATATAGATATAATGGAAAGATTAAATGGTGTTGATTTAGATTCTGCTAGAAGGATATCTGGTAATGGGTTTTATTATTTAATGGGTAATATTGCTAGATTGCATTCCGCTATATTATCTTATGCTAGAGATTTTATGATTAATAAAGGATTTATATATTGTATACCACCATTTATGATAAAAGGTGATGCTGTAGATGGCGTAATGAGTTTTGAAGAGAAAGATAATATGATGTATAAAATTGAAGGTGAAGATCTTTATCTAATTGGAACTAGTG
>CAYRHA010000016.1:0-11342 GCA_964424005.1 uncultured Muribaculaceae bacterium | reverse complement strand
GGAAAGTGATTGGTAAGACTAATGATACTACATCAATGTTATTTCCTATTAATATAGAATTACCATATAATGAATATATTATTGTAAAACAAAATATAAATATAATAGAGGATTTTGGCTTCTCAGTAGAGGATTTTGGTCAAAATACTTTGATATTTAGAAATCATCCAATATGGTTACCTATTGGTTATGAAGAAGAAGCAATAAGGAAGATATTGGATTTATTAGTAGTTAAAGAAAAAGAGTTTAATAAAGAAAAGTTTAATGAAAAAATAGCAATTACTTTAAGCTGTAAAATGAGTATCAAAGCAAATGAAAATATAAGTTTTAAAGAGATGGAAAGTTTAATAGAACAATTGAGAAGTTGTGAGAATCCATATACTTGTCCACATGGTAGACCAACAATTATATTCTATAGCAATTATGAATTAGAAAAATTATTTAAGAGGGCTGTATAATGATTATAACTATAGTTGGTCCAACTGGAGTTGGAAAAACAAGAATGAGTATTGAACTTGCTAAAAAGTATAATGCAGAAATAATAAATGCTGATAGTATGCAAGTATATAAAGGTCTAAATATTGGTACTGCAAAAATTAATAATAAAGAAGGAATTGAACATCACTTAATAGATATTAAAGATGTTTGTGATGAATATTCAGTATATGAATATCAAAGAGATGCAAGAAGTATCATAGATAAATTACTAAAAGAAAATAAAAATATAATTATTGTAGGTGGAACCGGATTATATATTAAGTCTATTCTATATGATTATGTATTTAAAGAAGAAACATTAAAAGATGATTATAGTGAAGTTTCAGATGAAGATATTTATCAAAGAATACTTAGCATTAATGATAAGATACTTGTTGATAAGAACAATAGAAGAAGATTAGTAAGATTATTGAATAAACTTGAAAACAATTCTTATTCGAAATCATCAAATGAAATTATATATAATTCATTAAATATCGGATTAACTACAAGTAGAGATAAATTGTATTCTTCTATTAATAATAGAGTAGATAAGATGATAGAAGATGGACTTGAGAAGGAAGCAAGAAATTTCTATGATAAAGGAATTAATAGTAGAGCAATAAATACTGCAATTGGTTATAAGGAGTTATATCTTTATTTTGATGGTAAAATATCTTTAGATGTAGCTATTGATTTAATAAAGAAGAGAAGTAGACATTATGCTAAAAGACAATATACATGGTTTAATAATCAAATGAGTGTTAAGTGGTTTGATGTAGACTTTAATGATTTTAATAACACAGTAAATAAGGTTATAGATTATATAAATGAATCTGCTAAGGAGAATATATGAAGAAGAGAAAGTTAAAGAAATCAGTTAAATATGCATTGTTCTCAATTATATTTTTAATATTAGTATTATTTACACTTTTCAGCTATAAACTATCTGGATTTAATAAGAATGAACTTGTTGAGTTTGAATTAAAAAAAGGAATGGCCATAAACAATGTTCTAAGTGAATTAGAAAAACAAGGAATAATAAGAGATGATATATTTGCAAAAATATATATTAAGCTTTCTGGTACTAATAATTTTCAAGCAGGGATATATGATTTTAATAAGTCTTATAGTACTGTAAAGATAATTAATATGATGAAGAATGGTGAAGTAAGTAAAAAGAATGAAGTAAATATAACTTTAAAGGAAGGACAAGATATTGAAGATCTAGTTGATTTAATTGTAAATAATACTGATAATACTGAAGAAAGTGTATATGCACTATTAAATGATGATGAATATATTTCTTCTTTAATAGAACAATATTGGTTTTTATCAGAAACAATTAAAGATGATCAGATTAGATATCCTCTAGAGGGATATTTATTCCCAGATACATATACAATATTAAAGAATTCAAGTATTGAATTTATATTAGCAAAGATGCTAACACAAATGAATGCTGTGTTAACACCCTATAAATCAAATATAGAGGATTCTAATTACTCTGTACATGAAATATTAACAATGGCAAGTATTGTTGAACTAGAGGGCAAATTTGATGATGATAGAGGACTAATAGCGGGTGTGCTATTTAAGAGACTAAGAAGCTATTGGGCTTTAGGTAGTGATGTAACTGCTTATTATGGCGTTGGATTAGATATGTCAACTAATCCAGTAATACCACAATCTGCTCTTGATGATATAAATCCATATAATACTAGACTTACTAGTATGGCTGGTAAATTACCAATAGGACCAATATGTAGTCCTGGAAGAGCATCTATATTAGCAACATTAAATCCAACTGAATCAGATAATTGGTACTTTGTAGCGGATTGCAGAACAATGACAACAGTGTTTAATAAAACTTTAGCAGGTCATAGTAAATCATCTGCTGAAATAAAAGCATCTGGTTGTGAGTTTTGAGGTGAAATATGAAATATGAAACTTTATATTTAAAAAGAAGAGAAAATAATTTAACACATCAAGATATGGCTAACTTATTAAAGATAAGTAAATCTTATTATTGTCAGATTGAAAATAATAAGAGAAAATTAACATATGATTTAGCTTACAGGATCTCAAACATTCTAAATACAACACCTGACAAGTTGTTTTATAAAGATTACGAAGTGTCAACTCAAAAGGTTGACAGTATTAGATAATTATGCTATTCTTTTAGTGAAATGGAGGTTATTATGGCAGTTAAAATAAGATTAAGAAGAATGGGTGCAAAAAAGAAACCATTTTATCGTATAGTAGCATCAGATTCTAGATATGCTAGAGATGGAAGATTTTTAGAGTTATTAGGAACTTATAATACTTTATCTAAACCAGCAGAAGTTAAAATTGAAGAAGAAAAAGTTTTAGCTTGGTTAGAAAAAGGAGCAACTCCTACTGATACTGTAAAGATATTATTAAGAGATGCTGGAATATTAAAGAAATATAAAGATAAAAAAGAAGGTAAATAATATGGAATTAGTAGAATTAACTGAGTATATTGTTAAATCTTTATTGCTTGATCCAGAGAGTGTATCAGTAAAACAATTTGAGACTGACGATGATTCAATATTAATTCAAGTTCTAGTAGATGAAAAATTTGCGGGTTCAATAATTGGTAAGGGTGGTAAAATTGCAAACTCTATCAGAAATATTGTACAAGCAAGTTCATATTTAAAAGAAAATAAGAGAGTAAGAATTAACATAGATACTTTTTAAAAGAGCGAAAGCTCTTTTTTCTATTGATATAACATGTGTTTTGTAATATAATTTTAATAGGTGATATTAAATGAAGAAAAGAGTAATAAGCGCTGCTATAGCATTAGCTATATTTATACCAATTATAATATTTGGAGGGAATTTATTTAAGTTTTCCTTAGTAATTTTAGGGGTATTAGGATTAAAAGAGTTAATAAATATAAGGGAGACAAAGAAAAACTTCCCAGTAATAATTAAAATATTATCATATTTACTAGTTATTTTTGTGGCATTTAATAATGCATATAATAAAGAGATGATTTTAAGTATTAACTATATTAGTATTGCATTACCATTTTTATTGTTATTATTACCAGTTGTATTTATAAACGATAATGAAAAATACAATGTAACAGATGCATTATTCTTAATCGGTGGTATTTTATTTATTGGTATAGCATTTAATATATTTATGTTAATAAGAGGTTATGATATTAAGTATTTTATATTCTTATTCTTAATTACTATTGCAACAGATACATATGCATATTTATCTGGTATTTTATCAGGAAGACATAAATTATGCCCAGATATTTCACCAAAAAAGACTATTGAAGGATTAATATTTGGTTCAATATTTGGAACGATTATTGCATCTACTTATTACTATATGAATATAAGTGATTCGGTTAATATACTGTATTTAATATCAATAGTGTTATTATTGACATTGTTAGGGCAATTAGGTGATCTATTCTTTAGTTCTATTAAGAGATATTACAATAGGAAAGATTACTCTAATATTATGCCTGGTCATGGTGGAATATTAGATAGATTAGATAGTGTTATTTTTGTAGCATATGGATTTATATTTTTTATATCAATATTATAGCAGGAGGTTGTAATGACAATTTTGTATTATATACTTGTATTAGGTGCAATAATATTTATTCATGAGTTAGGACACTTTATATTTGCAAAGAAAGCTAAGATACATTGTTATGAGTTCTCTTTAGGTATGGGACCAAAGATATTTGGTTTTAATAGAAAGAATGATGAAACTCTTTATTCAATCAGATTATTTCCAATTGGTGGTTATGTTAAAATGGCAGGGGAAGATGATGATGGAGAGGGTATAAGTAAAGATAAGTTATTAACATCTAAAACTTTTATACAAAGGTTTTTAACTATCTGCGCAGGTGCAATGTTTAATTTTATATTAGGAATTATACTATTATTTGTAATTGGTTTAGCTGATGGTAGTATAAATAATAAAACAATTGTTGGTATATCTGATACAAGTTATAGTGCATATGAAGCAGGTTTAAGAGAAGGAGATTTAATATTAAAAGTAGATAATAAAAGAGTAAGATATTGGGATGATATTTTATTGTATTTTGAAATGATTGATGATGGAAGTACAATAGTATTGGAAGTAAAAGATATAGAAGGAAATACTAAATCAATCACTATAATACCGGTATTAGAAGTAGATGGAGAAGAAGAAATATACATATATGGTTTTGGTGCTCCAACCGAGAAAGTATATGGATTTATATCATCAATTAAGTATGCATTTAGTGAGTTTGCATCTTCTATTAAAACAATGTTTAATGTAGTTGGTAATTTAGTAATAGGAAGACTTAGTGTTAAGAGTTTAACAGGTCCAGTTGGAATATATAGTATTATTGATGAACAAAGTAGTAATGGATTCTTAAATATTCTATATTTAGTATCTCTATTAAGTATAAATGTTGGATTTATAAATTCGTTACCGCTTCCTGCATTTGATGGCGGAAGATTGTTGCTTCTATTTATTGAAAAAGTAAGAGGAAAAAGAATGAATCCTAAAATAGAGAATGCAATAAATGGTGTTGGTATGTTATTATTATTAATATTAATGGTTATAATAACAATTAAGGATATAACAGTTTTATTTAAGTAGGAGGGTTTTATGAATTCAATTGAAAAGTTTAAACATTATAATGAAATAATTACTTCTGAATTTATGGATGATGACGTATTTAGTACAAAGCTAGTTAATTATTATAAGGATTATATTGATTGCTTAGATATGAATAACAATGATATTAAAATCAAAGGTGAGAAGTTAGATAGAGCAATATATAAGTATATAGATGATTATGCTTTTTCTAAAAAATTATGTTCTACTTTAGATACAGATGCAATATTATCAGATAATTTTAAAAAGTATATTGATCAGTTCTTTGATTATATAATTAATTTTTCGATTGAATATGATGAAAATCTAGAAACATTTATTAGTCAAACAAGATGGATATAAATAAGGAGGAGATATACATGGAAAATCCTAGAGTAGTATTTATGGGGACACCAGTGTTTTCAGTTCCTGTTTTACAAGCACTTATTGAAAAATACAATGTAGTAGGAGTTGTAACACAACCAGATAATGTAATAAATGGTGTTGCAAGTTATAGTCCAATTAAAGAGCTAGCAGTTAAGAACAATATTAAGGTAGTTCAACCAGTAAAAATAAGAGTAGATTTTTTTGAAGTAATTGAATTAAAACCAGATATTGTTGTGACTTGTGCTTATGGACAAATAATACCAAGTCAAATCCTAGATTATCCTGAATATGGTTGTGTTAATGTTCATGCATCATTGTTACCAAAGTTAAGAGGTGGAGCACCAATACATAGAGCATTGATAAATGGATGCTCAGAAACTGGTATTACTATAATGTATATGAATCCAGCAATGGATGCAGGAGATATCATTAGTCAAGAATCAACTAAGATAACTGATGAAGATGATTTACAAACATTGCACAATAGATTGAGTATTATGGGTAGAGATTTATTGATGAAGACATTACCTAATATATTAAATGGTACATCACAAAGAATAAAACAAGATGAGAATGAAATTACATTTGCAACTAATATCAAAAGGGAAGATGAAAAAATTGATTTTGATAAAACAAGTTGGGAAATATTTAATAAAGTAAGAGGATTATATCCATCACCAGCTACTTATTGTATGTTTGAGGGTAAAGTATGTAAGATATATAAATGTCGTATAGGTGAAGGCTATTATGGTGATAAGTATATTGGTGAAATAGTAAGTCTATATAAAGATGGTTTTGGTATTAAAACAAGTAGTGGAGAAATAATAATTACCGAGTTACAATTAGAGGGTAAAAAAAGAATGCTTGCTTCTGAATTTCTAAATGGAATACAAGAAAAACAAAAATTAATTGGTAAAATATTGGAATAGGTGAATATGAAGAAGATTATACAGTTTTTTAAATTTGAGAGTATTAGTGATGATTTAAGAAGAAAGATATTTTATATATTTTATGTTTTCTTTTTTGTTGCTCTTATTATATATGTTGGTTATTCTAAGAATAATGACGAAGTTGAAAAAGTAACAAGCGATGTCAATTATGAATTCAGATATGAGATAATAGATAACGGTATAGAATATATACTATTTGGTACAAGATACAACAATGAAATGATACTTACTAAAAGAGTAGAAGGTATTGAATACAAGTACTATAGAAATTATGATAATTGGTATGTACTAGAAAATGATAAGTACGTTTTATATACTGGTGATATAATTGCTGGATTAGATGTTAATTTAATCAATAAACAATATATTGAGGATTTATTAGATAGCAGTACTATTGTTAGTTCTGAAGAGAATGTATATGTTTTAAATAATGCTGATAGTGGTATTACTTTTGAAAAACATTATACAGATGAAGTATTAGATTATGTTATATTAACAAAAGATCAATTGTCTATTAAGTATATATATTATTATGATTCAGTAAGTTCTATAGATATTAATATAAATAACGATTAAAGCACGATTGTGCTTTTTGCTTTTATTTGATAGAATTGTAATGGTGATATTGTGAAAAAGAAAATGTTTATATTATCTTTTGTTTTTCTTGCTGTAGATCAAATACTAAAAATATTTATAATTAACAATATTGAACCTTCAAATAGTATAAAGATTGTGAATAATTTATTATATATAACTTTTGTAAAAAATGAAGGAGCAGCATTTAGTATATTACAGGGTGGTAGAATTATTTTTATTGTGTTATCAATTTTGGTTTTAATAATAATGTTAAAGTATATTTTTAATGACAAGAACATTAGAAAGATTGAAATGATATCTTATTCACTATTAATAGCAGGTATTGTTGGTAATTTAATAGATAGAGTGATATATGGATATGTAGTTGATTTTATTGATATTTACTTATTAGGATATAATTTTCCAATATTTAATATAGCAGATATGTGTATAGTAATTGGAGCAATAATATTAGCAAGTACATATATGACTAGAGGAGAAAAAGATGAAATTAATAAACGTAGATGAAGATACTAGTGATATTAGAATTGATAAATATTTAGTAGATGTTTTAAATATTACTAGAAGTAAAGTACAGAAGTTAATTGATAATGGTAATGTATTAGTAAATGATAAGGTTATTAAAAATCATTATATTGTGAGAACAGATGATGAAATTCAAATAGATGAAGTAGTAGAGAATTATGAAACAAAAGCTGAGAAGATGGATTTAAATATAGTATATGAGGATGATGATGTAATAGTAATTAATAAACCTAGTGGTATTGTAGTACATCCATCTATTGGACATTATTCTGGAACATTAGTAAATGGACTTATGTATCATTGTCAACTTAGTAACAATGGAATAAGACCAGGGATTGTACATAGGATTGATAAGGATACAAGTGGATTATTGCTTGTAGCAAAGAATGATGAATCACATTTAAATTTGTGTGCTCAATTAAAGGATAAAACTGTATTAAGAAAATATATTGCATTAGTAAATGGTGTTATACAACATGATACAGGAACAATTGATGCACCAATTGGAAGAGATACAGCAGATAGAAAGAGAATGATTGTGACTGAATTAAATAGTAAGAATGCAATTACTAATTTTAAAGTACTAGAAAGATTTAAAAATGCAACATTAATTGAATGCATACTAGAAACTGGCAGAACACATCAAATAAGAGTTCATATGAACTATATTGGTTTTCCAATTGTAAATGATCCAGTATATGGATTTAGAAAGAAAATTAATGATTATGGTCAAATGTTGCATGCTAAGACAATTGGTTTTATACATCCTAAGACAAAAGAATATTTAGAATTTGATTCTGAATTACCAAAAGAATTTAATGAAATATTAGATATGTTTAAATAGGAGGGTTTATGACTAAATATGACGTAATAATAGTTGGTGCTGGTTGCTCTGGAATTTTTGCTGCTTATGAATTAGTAAATAAAAGCACTAAGAAAGTATTAATGATTGAAAAAGGAAATTCAATAAAGAAAAGAATATGCCCAAAAAGAAAGACAAATGTATGTGCATATTGTAATCCTTGTAATATAACAACTGGCTTTAGTGGAGCAGGAGCATTTAGTGATGGTAAGATTTCTTTATCTCCGGAAGTTGGAGGAAATTTACCAGAATATATTGGATATGAGAAGACTCAAGAATTAATAAATTATATTGATTCTATATATTTATCTTTTGGAGCAGATAAAAAAGTATATGGAATTGAATACAATGATAAAATTAAGGAAATAAAAAGCAAAGCAATAATTAATAACTTAAAATTGGTAACATGTCCAGTTAGACATATTGGTACTGAAGAAAGTTATAAGATTTATACTAAGATTGAAGAATATCTTACAAAAAAAGGTGTAGATTTTAGATTTAATACACAAGTAGATGACATAATAGTAGATAATAATGTTATTAAAGGCGTAATAGTTGGTAAAGATAAATATTATGCAGATAATGTAATATTATCAGTTGGTAGAGAAGGATCAGAGTGGTTAAGAAATATATGTGATAAACATGGTATTATTAGCGAGCCATCTACTGTTGATATTGGTGTAAGAGTAGAAGTTAGAAACGAAGTAATGGAAGATATAAATAAGTATTTATATGAAGGTAAATTCTTATATAACTCTAAAACATTTGATGATAGAGTAAGAACATTCTGTCAAAATCCATCAGGAGAAGTATCTATTGAAAGATATGATGATTTAATTACAGTAAATGGACATTCATATAAGAATAGTAAGACAGACAATACTAATGTTGCATTACTAGTATCTAAACACTTCACACAACCATTTAAAGACTCAATAGGATATGCTAAATCAATAGCTAGACTAGCGAATATGCTTGGAGATGGAAAGATAATAGTACAAAGATATGAAGACTTTAAAAGAGGAAGAAGAACTACATATGATAGATTGTATAGAGGTAATGTAATACCAACATTAAAAGATGCTGAACCAGGGGATCTAGCATTAGTATTACCGTATAGAATCATTAAGGATATTGAAGAAATGATAGAAGCACTTAATGGAGTAGCTCCTGGTTTCAGTTCTAGTGAAACTTTATTATATGGAGTAGAATGCAAGTTATATAATAATAGAGTTAAAGTAGACAATAATTTTGAAACAGAAGTTAAAGGATTATTTACAATTGGTGATGGTGCTGGTATAACAAGAGGAATAGCACAAGCAAATTCAAATGGGGTATATGTAGCAAATCATATAATGACAAAATAAGGAGGTCACATGAACGAAGCAACATTTAATGAAAAAGATTTACAAGTAATGAAATTATTACATTATTTCATTACTGAAAAAGGATATAATCCAATTATATTACATGGAGTAACAGATGAAATATGGTTAGAAAATATGGATGGTCCATATAAAATAGTAAGAATAATGATGGGATATATTCACAATGAAGAACAATTAAATTTTGATATATTTAAAACTAGTAAGATATTGAGCAAAATTAAATTAAAAACTTTTAGTTTTAAAATAAATGCATTATCATTGTATATGGATTTAGGAGATTATGTTAAACTAGAAAGCACAAAAAATATTAATTGTATAAATTTAAAAGATGATGGATTAAAGAAAGAAGAAGTAATAAATCACTTCCCAGATATTAATAATAAAACGAAATTTACTGAAAAAGGATTAGAATTATTTAAAAAAATAACAAGTGATATAAATAAGAAAAATAAGAGTGAAGCTAAAAAGGCAAATGAGATATTAAAAGAGAAAAAACCATATGTTACATATACACTTATTGCTATTAATATGATAGTATTTCTTTTAATGTATTTATTTGGAGAGGGTAGCAATGATGTTTATACTTTATACAAGTTTGGAGCATTAGTAAAAGATGCTGTTATTGAAGGTAATGAATATTATAGAATTATTGCTGCTACGTTTCTTCATATTGGAGCATTCCATCTTGTAATTAATATGTATTCTTTAAAGATATTAGGTTCACAAATAGAATCATTCTTTGGACATTATAAATATACTATAATATATTTATTTAGTGCAATTGTAGGATCTTTAATGTCCTTAGTATTCTTACCAGAAGATACAATATCAGCTGGAGCAAGTGGAGCAATATTTGGTTTACTTGGAGCTATGTTATACTTTGGAATATACTTCAGAGCATACCTAGGAAACTCATTATTAAAACAAATAATACCAATAATATTAATAAATCTGTTTATTGGATTTATGATACCAGGTATTGGTAATACAGCACATATTGGAGGATTGCTAGGAGGATTTGTAATATCATCTGCTTTAGGTATAAAGTATAAGAGCAGTAAATCTTCTATAATTAATGGAATAATAATATCAATATTGTCATTAGCATTCTTAATATATATGGTATTCTTTAGATAATAATAAAAGATCTTCTTTGAAGATCTTTTATAATACTCTTTCTGTATTCTTAAAGTTTAATTTAGCTACTTCTTTTAGTTTGTCTTTACCATATTTTTGTACTATTGTTTTTGCTACTTCATCAACTACTGTTGATGAACCTTTAGGTAATTCCATTTTTAATTGTTCACTTAGCTTTTTCATCTCTTTTAAGAATATATATCTACTTATTATTGAAGAACAAGCTACTGACAAGCATTTACTTTCAGCTTTTGTAGTAAAATCTATATTTCTTACTACATTAGTTACTTCTTTTAAATAACTAAAGTAAACAAATGGTTTTGCAAATTGATCTACTACTATCATGTCATAATCAAAGTCTTTATTTTTTAATTGTA
>CAYRHA010000015.1:0-11708 GCA_964424005.1 uncultured Muribaculaceae bacterium | reverse complement strand
GTGTAGATATACCAAATGAAAAAAGAATTGAAGTAGCTCTAACTTACATTTATGGTGTAGGAAGACAATTAGCAAGAGAAGTATTAATAAATACTAAAATCAATTTTGATAAGAAAGCAAAGGATTTAACAGAAGATGAAATAGTTGCTATTCGTGATGAATTATCTAAGCATCTTGTTGAAGGAGATCTACGTAGAGAAGTAAACATGAATATAAAAAGCAAAATGGATATCGGATGTTATCAAGGTATTAGACATCGTAAAGGATTACCAGTAAGAGGGCAAAGAACTAATAGAAATGCTCGTACTCGTAAAGGAAAAAGAAAAACTATAGCTAATAAAAAGAAATAATCTATAAGGAGGTTATAAAATGGCATATAAATCAAGAAAACGTAAAGTTAAAAAGAATGTACCAGAAGGAGTAGCACATATCCACGTTACTTATAACAATACTGTAGTTACTATCACAGATTTCGATGGAAATACAGTTAGTTGGGCATCTTCTGGAACAGTAGGTTACAAAGGATCAAAGAAAAAGACTCCATTTGCAGCTGGTATGGCAGCTGAAGCAGCAGCTAAAGCAGCATATGAATTAGGTATGAGACAAGTTGAAGCTTTTATAAATGGTGTTGGACCTGCAAGAGATACAGCATTGCGTTCTTTACAAACTGGAGGATTAGAAGTAACAGCTATGAGTGATGTAACACCTATACCTCATAATGGATGTAGACCATCAAAACGTCCACGCGGATAATAGAAAAGGAGTGAATTATTATGGCTAAGAAAAAAGTTGAAGCAAAATCTGAAAAAGTTGTTAAAGAAGAAAAATTTGAAGTATATACTGAATTAGGTTATGGAAAAGATAATAATTATTATCTAGCATTTGAAAAACCAGAATATAAGATGACAGAATATATTGAAGGAAATAATTATGGAAAGTTCGAATTATATCCTCTAGAAAGAGGATTTGGAACAACTTTAGGAAATGCATTAAGAAGAGTATTACTATCATCATTACCTGGAGATGCAATTGTAGCAGTCAGAATTGATGGAGTATTACATGAATTTCAAACTATAGAAGGAATTGTAGAAGATGTTACTACTATTGTTTTAAATTTAAAGAGAGTAGTTGTAAGAAAAAACACTGAAGAACTAGTAACTATTAAAGTTAGCGCTAAAGGAGAGGGCGTTCTTACTGCATCATATCTAGAAAGTCAACCAAGTGTAGAAGTAATTAATAAAGATCAAGTTATATGTACTCTTGTTCAAGGAGCTAAAATTGATATGGAAGTAACTATCGGAAGAGGAAAAGGATACTTAATATCAGAAGAAGTAAAGAAAACTCTACCTGATTTAAAGGTAGATACAATTGCAATTGATGGAATATATTCACCAATTGAAAGAGTTAATTATGAAGTTGAAAAGACTCGTGTTGGACAAGATAATAATTATGATAAATTAATTATGGAAATATATACAAAAGGTTCAATTTCTCCACAAGATGCATTAGCTGAAGCATCAAGTATATTAATAGCTCAACTAGATAAGATTGATAGTCCTGAGTTTACTGATACTGTAAAAGGATTAATGAAACAAAATGTTGAAGATCCAAAACAAAAAGTATTAGAAACATCAATAGATGATCTTGAATTATCTGTTAGAGCATATAATTGTTTGAAGAGAATTGGAATTAATACTGTTTCTGAATTAATCGAAAAAACAGAAACAGAAATGTCAAAAATTCGTAATTTAGGTAAGAAATCATTAAAAGAAGTAATTGAAAAAGTAAAAGATATGGACCTAGATTTTAAAGAAAAAGATTAGTAAGGAGTGATGTAATATGGCATACAGGAAATTAGGTGTTGATAGTAAACATAGAAGATCTATGCTTGCTAATTTGACAAAAGACTTAATTATGAATGAATCAATACAAACAACTGATACTAGAGCTAAAGAATTAAGAAAGTCATTTGATAAAATGATTACTTATGGAAAAAAAGGAGATTTAGTATCTAGAAGAAAGACATTAGCGTTTTTACAAAATGATACTGTTGCTACTAAGAAAGTATTTGATGATTTAGCAGTTAGATTTAAAGAAAGAAATGGTGGATACACTAGAATATTAAAATTAGATGAAAGAAGAGGAGACGACGCTCTTATTTCAATGATTGAGATAGTAAAATAAAACTCGGTAACCCGAGTTTTTTTATTTGAAATAATTATATTTTAATGCTAAATCATTTTTCTTAGTAATATAACTTACATAATAATTTTTTTGTTCTAATTCGTCTTCTTTTATTTTCTTGTTATTTATTACAATTCCATCTTCAACATATACATTACCATCATACCAAGAATAATCACTAAATATAGCTAAGTTATTGTATTTGGTATTAAGTGCATCATCACCAACATAATTATTTGAGTTATATTCAACACCAAATAAGTTTAATAGTGTAGGTAGTATATTCAATTGAGATGTTACTGTATTAATATTTACTTTCTTTTGATCTTTACTCCATATAAAGAATGGAGTTTTATTAATTAAATTATTACTTGTTTCTTTATATTCATCTAATATAGTATTGTCTTCTAATGTATATAAATAGTGATCTGTGAATACTGCTATAACAGTATTATCTAATAATCCTCTTTCTTCAAGTTCTAATAGCAGCAATTCAACCATATAATCCGTTTCTTTTGCTTGTCTTCTAGCACATTCTTCTTCAGTCATTGCTATTACTTCTGTTGGCTCTAAATCAATTTCCTCTGTAACATTATCAATATTATATAATAGTTTGCATACACTATTGTTATTTGTATTATTAAAAGGCATGTGTGTTGAGTATGTAATTATGTAATCTACAAAGTTACCTTCTGGAAACATTAAATTACTATATTCCTCATTTATTATTAATTCTCTATCTAACTTATTAGTCTTATCTGTATATGAGTACATATCTATAAGTCCATAATAATGATTATATCCCCAGTTCTTATAGTTAGTAGTTCTTGAGTAGTATTCTCCAGAATTCATATGAAAAGCATTTACTGAATAATCTAAATCTTTAAATGTATTTGCTAATGAATATGGATAGCTATTTTTATTGAATGAATATGCGTTTTTTGTGAATGAGAAAGGGGTTACAAAGCCTGTATTTACTGCAAATTCTGAATTGAATGTTGATCCCCCACCATTATAAAATGAATAGTGATTATTAAAGTTAAACGAATTGTTTTTCATACTATATAACGTAGGAGTATCTTCTTCCGTAATTAACCAATTGTCTATTCCTTCTAACTGAATTAGTATTAAATTTTTACCTTCATAAATACCTGTATACTTATTTGTATTTTCTTTTTCAATAAACGCATTATCTAGAAATTCTATTTCATCATCAGTAATTTCACTTTCGGTTTTTATATAAGTCATATAGAAATTTCTAAAAGTATATTCATAAAAACCGCTTACTTTCATACTCTTATTATTGTCATTAAATGATATATATATATTTCTTGGATTTCTCCACGTACTCCAAGTTAACTCTTTATCTTCTTCTCCTAATAAGAATGGAATAGAATTATGAAATAATACAAATAATAGAAATATAATTGATATTAATATAGAATTGCTCTTTTTCTTCTTTGGTATGCTTTTATATCCAAGAAATATTAATATTATTATTATAAAGAATGATATATATAACCATATATTTGAATTCATAATTGCATCCATTATATATGGACTTGCTTCTTTTGTAGATTGAATAAGATTAAAATCAAAGAAGGTAGATGTCATTGAATAATAAACAATATTTGTTACAAATGCAATTAAAAATATAATATTAAATGATATGTAGAAAAACTTTCCAAACTTATTATTCAATAAAAGAGTGACCGCTACTAATAGTGAAATCCAGCAAATAGAAAACAGGTTTGGTACCAATTGAAAAGTTGGATAATAACTAATGTCATTGCTATAAAGTCTTATTACTAAATCCATAGCAAAAAAAGGTAATACAATCAATAATATATGATAATATTTAATAATAAAAAATTTGATATTTAGTAATAATTTTTTTAATTTATTTTTCATTTAAATCACCGCACCAGTTGATTATAACATTACTTTTTTTTGATGTAAACAAATATAGATAAATCATTATTGCGCCTGTAATTATTAAATGTTATAATTGTGGTAGTTTTATTAAGGAGTAGTAATTATGCATGAAATAGCAAATTTTTTTAATAGTATTATTACTTCTATAAGTACTATTTATGCTGATAGTAAAGTAATATATAACACAATTGGAAGTGTTTTAGCAGTAATGTTATCTTATAAGACTATATATATGGTTATAGGCCTTTTTTTTACAAGAAAATTTAAGAAGACAGATAATAAGCATAAGTATGGGATTGTAATAGCTGCTCGTAATGAGGAGAATGTTATACATAATTTATTAGATAGTATAAATAAACAAGATTATTCTAAGGAACTTATTACTGTATTTGTTGTTGCAGATAATTGTACTGATAAAACTGCAGAAATATCTAGAAAACATGGTGCAATATGCTATGAAAGATTCGATGATAAACATAAAACAAAAGGGTATGCACTTCAATATCTATTTAAAAACATAGAAAAAGATTATGGAACACAATCCTTTGAAGGATTCTTTGTATTTGACGCAGACAATTTATTACAAAAAGATTATATTACTAGGATGAATGAATCTTTTGATTCTGGTGAGAAGATTATTACTTCTTATAGAAATACTAAGAATTTTGATGAAAATTGGATTTCTTCTATGTACGCATTGCATTGGCTTAGATCTATAAGAACTAATCATAGACCGAGATCAGTTTTTAGATTAGCTACTAATATACAAGGGACAGGATTTCTATTTCATAGTGAAATTGTAAAAAACGGATGGAAATATACTTCACTTACTGAAGACAGAGCATTAACAGCAGATGCAGTTGCTCAAGGCTATAGAATTTCTTATAATAACGAAGCAATGTTTTATGATGAACAACCTACAAATTTAAAAATAGCTTTAAGACAAAGACTTCGTTGGTCAAGAGGGCACTTATTAGCATTCATTGAATCTGGTCCAAAACTATTTATAAATATATTTTTTGGAAAGTTATTTGTAAAAGAAAATTGGAATAAAGATACTAAAAAGAAAGAAAACTTAACTTTTAAATTATTCGTTAAAAAGATTATTGAATCAATAAGGCACAGATTTGCATCTTATGATACACTGATGCAATTAACACCTATTGTTTTAATAAACCTAATTCGTTGGTTAATATTCTCATTCTTTATATATTCTTGTTACTGTTATGCAAATGGAATAGATGGTGCTAAGTTGATTGGTACAAGTACTTATCTATTAAAATTCGTTGGCTCTTTTGCAAATGTAAGTATAAATGTATCTCCAGGTATTAATGCTATGATAATGGGATTACTTTTATCAATATGTTGGAAGTTGCTATACAGAATTGGAATATATTTTGAAAATATTTGGATTGCAATTTATGTATTTATAACTGAACACAGGAGAATAATAAATATTTCTTTTTTGAGAAAAGCACTTTATTGTTTTACTTGGCCAATATTTGATATTATTGGTAGATATACTATTTATATTGCAGTATTTAAGAATGTAACATGGAAACCAATACCTCACGATAGTAAGATTACTATAGAAGATATAAATAAGAACAAAAAAGTGATATAATTTAGGTGGTGATTATATGAAAGCATTAGTAACTGGAGCTTCATCTGGGATAGGAAGAGATATTGCTATATATCTTAGTGACTTAGGATATGATCTTATACTAGTATCTATAGATGAACAAATGTTAATTGAAGTACAAAAAGAAATAAAAACTAAATCTAAAATTATTACTTTAGATTTATCTATTGTGGATAATTGTTATAAACTATACGAAATGACTAAGAAAGATAAAATAGATATATTAGTTAATAATGCTGGATTTGGATTACACGGAGAGTTCATAGATACAGTTCTAGATAGAGAATTACAAATGATAGATTTAAATATTAAGACTGTTCATGTTTTATCTAAGTTATATTTAAAAGATTTTGTTAAAAGAGATAGTGGTCACTTATTAAATGTGGCTTCATCAGCAGCATTTCTATCTGGACCTTTAATGGCTACATATTACTCTACAAAAGCTTATGTATTAAGATTAACAACAGCAATATATGAAGAATTAAGAATGTTGAAATCAAATGTATCTGTTAGTGTTCTTTGTCCGGGACCAGTAAAAACTAATTTTAATAAAGTTGCTAATTGTAAGTTTGATATTAAATCTACTACAAGTAAATATGTTGCTAGGTATGCAGTAGACAATATGCTAAAGAATAAACTATTAATAGTACCATCTCTTTATATTAAATTAGGTGTATTTTTTAATAGATTTCTTTCTACAAAATTATCTTTAAAATTTGCATATAAAATACAAGATAAGAAGAGATAAAAATAATATTATTATTTAAAGATAAAAGTAAGACTTTTATCTTTTTTGATGTATAATAGAGGGTATTATCTTTTGGGGTGGTTTTATGAATATTATTGATATAAATAAGTTAACTTATAGGTATAATGAAGACTTTATATTTTATAATTTTGATTTAACTATCAAGAAGGGTAGTTGGATTACTATTTCTGGCCCTAATAAAAGTGGTAAGACAACACTAGTAAATATACTGTGTGGTTTAATAAAAACAGATAGTGAAATAAGTATTAATGGTTTGCTTATTAATGATGATAATATTAGTAATATAAGATCAATTATTGGTGTAGTATTTGACAATCCAACAAATGGATTTATTTGTGAGACATTAAGAGAAGAGCTTGAAAGTATAGTTGAGAACTTTAACTTAAATAATGTTAAAGAAAGAATAATAGAAATATCAAATATTATCCATATTGAACATTTGTTAGACAGAGATCCTCATACATTAAGTGGTGGAGAGATGAATAAAGCTTTATTAGCATGTGCTCTTGTTCATAATCCAGAAATATTAATAATGGATGAAGCAATTTCAATGATGGATAAAAATTCTAAAGAAGAAATTTTATCAATATTATTGACATATAATAAATCTAGAAATCTTACTATTGTAAATATGACTCATGATTTGAGTGAGTCTTTCTATTCTGATAGACTAGTAATAATTGATGATGGTGTTATTGTGTTAGATGGAAAACCAAAAGATGTTATGAAATACGATAAGATTTTATATAAGATTGGTGTTGATCTTCCTTTTGTAATAGATTTATCTAATAAATTAAATTCATATGGACTTATAGATAAAGTGTACTTTGATATACGAGAGTTGGTGAGCGACATATGGAAATAGAAACAATTGATCTTGGTTATACATATAACGAAGGATTAAAGACTTCTAAGAATGCATTAAGTAATGTTAATGTTAATTTAAAGGAGAACATAATATATGGAGTAATAGGGCAACCAGGTAGTGGTAAGACAACGTTAATAGAGTTAATTGATAATTTACTTATTCCTTCAAAAGGCTCTATAAAGGCTGGACAATACGAATTAAAGAAAAGCCATAAGATTATAAATATTAATGACTACAGGAAAAATATCGGATTAGTCTTTCAATTTCCTGAAGAACAATTTTTTGAAACAACTGTTGAAAAAGAAATATCTTTTGCGTTAGAAAACTTTAATATGAAAGATAAGAAGAAGAGAATACTAGATTCACTTTCAATGCTTGGAATGGATGAATCTTATTTAGATAAGAATCCTTTTAAGTTAAGTAATGGTGAAAAAAGGAAAATAGCTATTGCATCTATACTTGTATATAATCCAAAAGTACTAATATTAGATGAACCTACTGTTGGATTAGATAATACAAATAAAAAGATGTTATTAAGATTATTAAGAAGATTAAGCACTAGATACGACAAGAAGGTCATAGTAATAAGCCATGACATTGATATGATATACAACTTAGTAGATAATGTTATTGTATTAAAGGATGGCTCTGTATTGTTACAAGGACCAAAAGAAGAAGTATTTAAAAGTATTGAACTATTGAAAAATAACAATATTGATATTCCAAGTATAGTTGAGTTTGAAAATATTGTATTAAAAGAAAAGAATATTAAATTAGGAACATACGATGATATTAAAGATTTAATAAAGGCGGTGTATAGAAATGTCTGATATTAAATTTGGAAATTATTATAATATAAAATCTAGTATTCATGATATAAATCCAGTATTTAAAATAATATGTTTATTAATATATTCCATATTACTATTTTTAATTAATGACTTGGTAGTAATTTTTATGATGTCATCTTTACTAATAATACTAATGGTTATTTCTAATATAGAATTAAAGTTATACTATTCAATTTTAAAAACAGTATTGCCACTCATTATTTTTATATTCATTATAAATATATTATTTGGTATTCCTTTTATTAGTACAGTTGTATCTATATTAAAAATAATATTAATAGTATTATATGCATCAATGATTTCCTTTTCAACAACTCCAAAAGAAATAACAAATGGTATTGAAAAGATTATTAGACCACTTAATATATTTGGTATAAATACTAGAAAGATAGCATTTTCTATTTCTTTAGCAATAAGATTTATACCTATTATTATTAATCAATCAACAAAGGTTTTAAAATCTCAATCAAGTAGAGGATTAGATTTTAAAAATGGTAGTTTAACAGAGAAGATTAAGTCTTTAAGATCAATGCTATTTCCTATGTTTATGTTATGCATGCAAAGATCTGATCAAATAGCAGATTTTATGGAATTAAGATTATATAAATTTGAAAAAAGAAAGATAAATAAATTGAGCATTGGTTCTTTAGATAGCCTAGTACTTATATCGCATATTATGCTTGTTGTAATATATATTTACAAATATGTGGTCTGATCAATTAGTTTATGTTATAATTTTAGAGGTGATTAATATGGTAAAAAAGAAAGAACAAATTAAAAGAGAACGCGAGAAGAAAGAAGCTTTAAGAGAAGGATTGGATTATGAGAATCCTGTTAAAAATATAGTTATTACTACTTTTATTGTTACAGCAGTATTTTTGTTATTCTATTTTGTAACAACTCTTGTTGTTAGTAAATTGGATAAATACAATTATATTGATTCTGAAAAAGAAGTATATATTCAATATGGTGAAATATTAGCGGGATCAACATTTAATATGGCGGACAGTGAATACTATGTACTATTCTATGACTTTGATGGCCCATATACAGTCTACTATGATTCTTTAATAAGTGTAAGTGACTATAAGATATATGCTGTTGATTTGGGTAATGGGTTTAACAAACCATATGTTTCAGAAGATACAAATAGCAAAGTTAAGAATGCTAAAGATTTAAGAGTTAAAGACTGTACACTGATAAAAATCAAGAATGGAAAGAACATTCTTTATTTTGAAGGGGAATATGAAGATATAAAAGATAAGTTAAAATAAGTAAACTTATCCTTTTTTTTTATATTGTGCATTTAATTATATTCTAATATGTGATATATTTATATTAGAGGGGCGTATGATATGAGAAAATATAAAGATGTATATCAAAGATTAATTGAAATAGTAATTATAATAATGGTTGCAACTGCATTGGGTATGTTTAGTGGCGGTGCAACAATATTTACTATGTTTAGTAATAATAAAGAGGAATGTGAAACGTGTGGTGTAGTAGATTCTTCAAATGAAATTTTAAGAGTATATGAGGAAATAGTTGAGAAATACTATGGAGATGTTGATGCTGAAACATTAAAGGAAATAGCTATTAATGCTATGTTATCTTCTCTTGGTGATCCTAATACTATGTATATGGATTCTACACAAGGACAAAATTTTAATGAAAAGATGCAAGGTCAATACAAAGGTGTAGGATTGGAAATATATAATGGTGATAATGGTGTTACGATATTAACTGTGTTTCCTAATACTCCTGCAGAAGCTATTGGACTACAAGTTGATGATGTAATTAAATCGGTAGATGATGAATCTGTCGAAGAGTTAAGTGCAACTGAGGTATCAGTGATTATTAAATATGGAGAATCTGATCTTGTAAAATTAGAGATACAAAGAGGAACTGAAGTATTAACTTATAATATTGAAAAAGAAATAGTTAATCTTAAATCTGTATCTACAAAGTTCTATATGTCTGGGGAAAATAATATTGGATATATAAGTATATCTGTATTTGCAGCTAATACATACGATCAATTTAAAGAAGCTCTTGAATATCTAGAACAACAAGAAATAGATGGTTTAGTAATAGATGTAAGAGATAACTCTGGCGGATACTTATATACGGTTACAGATATGCTTGAATTATTTTTAGAAGAAGATAAAGCATTGTATCAATTAAAATCAAAAGAAGAGACAATTATTACAACAGATCAAACTAATGAACATAGAAGCTATCCTGTTGTTGTTCTTACAAATGGTTCTAGTGCATCTGCATCTGAAATACTTGCAGGAGCATTGAGAGAAAGTTATGGAGCATCAACAGTTGGAACTATTACATATGGAAAAGGCACTGTACAAGAAACTGTAACATTGTCAAATGGTTCTATAGCAAAGATAACAACAAAAGAATGGTTGACACCAAATGGTAATGCTATTAATGGTGTTGGAATAGAAGTTGACTATATAGAAGTAATGACTGGAAATTATGGCGATGAAACAGACAATCAATTGCAAAAAGCTATTGAGGTTGTTAGTGATAAGATAGAGTGAGTATTCACTCTTTTTTTGTAAAGTGTATAAATTATTATTTAGTTTATAACATTTAATACGTATAATTAATTTGAGGTGTATTATGCAAAGAGATAGTATAAGAATACAATGCTATAAACATAATGGTGAAATACACAGAGATTGGGATAAATCAGAAGTACTAGAAGAGACAGATAATTATATTATTTGTTATAATGACAGAGTAAAAGTTACTGAATCTGATGGTAGAAAATGGAACACTAAAGAACCAGCACTGTTGTTTTTCTATAAAAATAATTGGTTTAATATAATTGCGCAGTTCAAAAATAATGGAATATACTATTACTGTAATATTGCTACTCCTTATATAATTGAGGAGAATACAATAAAGTATATTGATTATGATTTAGATTTAAGAGTATTTCCAGATGATAAATATAAAATCTTAGATGAAGTAGAATATGAGTATCATAAAGGACTTATGAATTATCCGGAAGATTTAGAAAGAGTTATTAATTATGAATTAAATAATCTAATTAATATGTATAAATCAAAAGAGGGACCTTTTTGTAAAGAAATCTTAAATAAGTATATGGATATATATAAAAATATAAAACACTAAATAGTGTTTTTTTATGTTTTTGTCAATCAATTTTGTGTTTTTTTACAAATGTTTGCAAAAAATGAAAAAAAGAATAGAAAGTTGTTGACACACCTTACTATATTTGATATATTAGGTATGCGCTTCAAAAAAGAAGAGCAAAATGATCTTTGAAAACTGAGCGAAACGTCAAAATATTTGAGTATAAGCTAAGGATTTTTAATTTTTCAATTAGTAAATAAATGTAAATTTATTTTATTTGAGAGTTCGATCCTGGCTCAGGATAAACGCTGGCGGCATGCCTAAGACATGCAAGTCGTACGA
>CAYRHA010000014.1:9548-11827 GCA_964424005.1 uncultured Muribaculaceae bacterium | reverse complement strand
TAATTTTTTAGCTAATTCATTAATTTCTTCATCAGTATGAGGTAAGAATTCATGTAGAGGTGGATCTAAGTAACGAATAGTTACAGAGTATGGAGCCATTGCTCTAAATAATTCCTCAAAGTCACCTCTTTGGTAAGGAAGAATTTTTTCCAAAGCTTCTTCCCTTTGTTCAACAGTTTCAGCTGAAATCATTCTTCTAAAGTTAAATATTCTGTCTTCTTCAAAGAACATATGCTCTGTTCGACATAAACCAATACCTTCAGCGCCAAATTTTCTCGCTTGGCGAGCATCTTTTGGAGTATCAGCATTAGTTCTTACCTTTAATCTTCTAATACTATCAGCCCAACCCATAAAAGTTTCAAAATCACCGCTTATTTCTGGTTCAACAGCTTTAATTTTATCACCATAAACATTTCCTGTAGAACCATCTAAACTCATGAAGTCACCTTCTTTAAAAGTTTGACCATCCTTAGTAGTTAATGTTTTTGTTTCTTCACTAATTTTTAATTCACCACAACCAGAGACACAACATCTACCCATGCCTCTAGCAACAACAGCCGCATGAGAAGTCATCCCACCACGAATTGTTAAGATACCACTAGCGACATTCATGCCTTCAATATCTTCAGGACTAGTTTCTAATCTTACTAATAAGATTTCTTTTTCACCCGCTTCATGAGCTTTAACAACATCTTCGGCTGTAAAGTAAATTTTGCCAGTAGCAGCACCCGGAGATGCAGCTAAACCTGTGGCAATAATCTTGGCATTTTTTAAAGCTTCTTTATCAAAATTTGGATGTAACATTTGATCTAATTGTTTAGGTTCGACTTTTAGCAAAGCTTCTTCTTTAGTTAACATTCCTTCACTAACCAAATCAACGGCAATTTTAAGTGCAGCAGCAGCTGTTCTTTTACCATTTCTAGTTTGAAGCATGAATAATTTACCATTTTCAATTGTAAACTCCATATCTTGCATATCTTTATAATGAGTTTCTAATACATTAGCAATTCTTACAAATTCATTATAAACTTCTGGCATATCGCTTTCTAGTTTAGATATTGGTTCTGGAGTTCTTATCCCAGCTACAACATCTTCGCCTTGAGCATTAATCAAATACTCACCATAAAGTTTCTTTTCACCAGTTGATGGATTTCTTGTAAAAGCAACTCCTGTTCCACAGTCATTTCCTCTATTACCATAAACCATTTCTTGAACGTTTACAGCTGTTCCCCAATCACTTGGAATATCATTTAATTTACGATAAACAATCGCTCTATCATTCATCCAAGAACCAAATACGGCTTTAATAGCTTCCATTAATTGAGTTTTTGGGTCTTGAGGGAAACTTTCACCAGCTAACTCTTGATAATTCTCTTTAAACTTTTCCGTTACTTCAACCATATCTTCAGCACTTAATTCTAAGTCATTAGACACGCCTTTTTCTTCTTTAATTTTATCAAAATATCTTTCAAAAGAGGATTTTGGATATCCTTTTACTACATCAGAAAACATTTGTATAAATCTTCTATATGAATCATATGCAAATCTAGGATTCTTTGTTGCTTCTGCAAAACCAGCAACAACTTCATCATTAAGGCCTAGATTTAAAACAGTATCCATCATACCTGGCATGCTTGCTCTAGCACCACTTCTTACTGATACCAATAATGGATTGGATTTATCTCCCATTTTCTTACCAGTCTTTGATTCTAACTCATTTAATTTACTTAATATTCCATCTTCAATATCCTTAGATATTGTTTTATTATTATTGTAATACTCTGTACAAGCCTCTGTTGTTATAATAAATCCTCTTGGTACTGGAAGTCCAATATTTGTCATTTCTGATAAATTTGCACCCTTTCCACCAAGTAGATTTCTCATCTCTTTATTTCCTTCTTCAAATGCATAAATATATTTTGTCATTTCTATCTCCCTTTCGTTTACTTATGTAAGTATATCAAAAAAAAACAGTGTATTCAACATATGTATACACTATTTACATCATTTCCTTTTGGCTCTAGGATGAGCATTTAAATACTCATTTCTAAGTTTTTCATTACTAACATGAGTATATATTTGAGTGGTATTCAATGAAGTATGTCCAAGTAATTCTTGAACAGTTAGCATATCACAACCTTCATTAATAAGATGTGTTGCAAAAGTATGTCTTAATGTATGAGGTGTTATATGTTTTTTAATGCATACCCTTTTTAATACTTTTGCTACTATATTTTGAACTACTTTCGTTTCTACTTTTGAACCATAGTTATTCACTA
>CAYRHA010000014.1:0-9536 GCA_964424005.1 uncultured Muribaculaceae bacterium | reverse complement strand
CTTTTTTACCAATAAGTTGTCTTCTTCCATCATTAATAAATAGATTGATTATTTCACTGCAATAATCACCATAACATACTATTCTTTCTTTATCACCTTTACCAATAATTCTAATGTTCTTTTTATCAAAATCAATATCATTTATTTTTATATTGCATAATTCTGATAATCTTATACCTGTTGAATAGAATAAGTCAAATATCAATCTATCTCTTTGTCCTATTTTATTATCTGTTTTTATACTTGAGAATATAGTATTTATATCTTCATAATTTACATATTTTGGAAGTCTTTTTTCTTTTTTAGGTGACTTTATAAAAGAAAAAGGATTATTAATTACTACATTTTTCTTATATAAATAATTATAAAAGTTTCTTAATGAACTTAGTTTTCTAGAAACAGTACTTTTTGAATTTTTTTTATCATATAAAAATAATAAGTAGTTTTTAACATCATTATATAAAACTTTAGAATAATCTAATTTATTACAATTAGTATAATTAAAAAATTCTACAATATCTAAATTATAACTTTTAACCGTATTAATACTATAATTCTTCTGATATTCTAAGTAATTAATAAAATCTTCAATATACTTATCCATAAATATATCACCATTAATATTATAACAAAAAAAACGAACATAGTTCGTTTTAAATATTTATTTTTGAATTGCAATATTTTGTTTCTTCTCTTCATTGTAATTTTTAGTAAAGAAATATATTTTTCTGCAACTAGAATAACTAGAAAAGTTATTTGTCATATCATTTGCAAATTCTACAAACTCAAGTATAAAACCACTTTCTTTTTTTATACCTTTTTCTACTTTCTCTACCTTTTGTCTTAATCCATTCATTCTTTTATTCTTATCAAGTATTATATCAACATTCTTTGATAAAACATCTGGATCAGAAATAACTACCCCTAGTAGTGATGTTAATTGTTTTTGATTAAGATTACCTCTTCTTACTTTACTCATAATCTTTTTTACGAGCTTTTGTCTTTCTTCTGCATTTATATCCAAACAACATAATTGTTTAGTTAATTGTTTATTGCTCAACAAATGCTTGTTATAGCTGTCAACGATTGATTGAACATAATCTGGATTAGTTGATTGAGATAATATCATTTGTGATATTGGAACATTGTTATCTTTTATTGTTTCAATCATTTCAATATCATCAGATAAAACCATGTTATTTATATTAGTATATGTATTATCTTTCTTGTTATATTTTACAATATTTATACAAGAATCAACATTCAATTCACAATAATCATATGCATTTACTACTTCTTCTGGATTTATTTTCATACCAAAAGTATTGTTCTCATCCTTGCATATTTTATTTATTAAGTTTAGTATTATTTCACTTTTTGAATCAAAACCACTCGTAAATTTATCAATTTCCCTAAGTGTTTGCAATGGTCCTTCATGTACAAATTTACCTTTATCTTGTTCACCATTATAACAGATTGCTGGTATATATATTTCAATATAATATTCTTTTCTTTCTCCCATAATTATCTCTCATTTTTCCCTATTGTCAGGATCTGGATTATCTTTGCTAATTAAAGAATCAATTGTTATTTTATATCCAAGCATTTCTTCTTTATATTCTTTTAGTTCTTTAGAAATTAGTTTTGCCTTGTCTTCTCTATGACGCTTATTTGCTGCTTCTACTGTTTCTTTATCGTTGTATGTTTTATAAAATTCTCTTGTTTTTTCGTCTTTTTCTTTTTTAGATTTTTCTATTGCCTTTTCTAATGCTTCACCACGTAGTCCAAGATTATGAAAAACTAATCTCTTTGTGTCAAAATATGCTTTCTCATTTATTTCATTTTGCTTAGTATCGTAAGATTTATTATAATCATATATTCTTCTAATAATTGAATATTTTCTTTGTTGATTTAAATTTAATCCACACACGTTTTTAAATAGATGACTGTCATTTTTAATATTAGTTTCATTACCTTTTAATGAGAATAATTTGTCAGCATTAGTAACCTTATCTTTGTATTCTTCTTTTGTATTATATCTACCCATTAATATATTTACTGCATATTCAGAATTTTTAAAATCACCTTTTGATGTAACTATTCTTCTTATTTGCTCTATATCCAAATTTTCTTCTTCAAATGCTTGAACGATTTCTTGTTTTATTTCTTTTTGGTCTTCTTGTTTAATACCTGAATTTGCTAAAAGCGGGTAAATTATTTCCCCAACAAATTTAGTTCTAAATTCTTGTTTCATTTTTAATGTGAAATTATCATAATCTTGTGAAGAAAGTGAAACTAACAATTGAATAGTATCTTCCATTTGTCTATCATAATTAATATCTCCATCAGTCATTAATAATATACTGGTATTTATAGATAAATAATTAGGATAAATATTCCTTACAAGTTCAAGACTATCTCCTAAATTCATGTTATTATCATTATAATACTTAATAATATCTTCTTTTGTGGCTTTGTTAAGTATACGATGATCTGGATCATCGAGTTTTTTGCTTAGAAAATCTTCTGCTACCTCTTTTAAGTTTAAAAATTGCATTGTGTATTCATCTGCTTCTTTTAACGAAAGGTCTATCATTTTTAGATACTCTGGCTCTTCTTTACTTACACAAAATGCTTCTGGTAATCTAAATCTTAATTCATATTCTTTTTTAGCCATATTATCCACCTCAATGCCTTGTATACTAACATTTTATTGTATCAATGTCAATTTCTATTAGATTCGTCTAATTCAACTAATACTTCTCTTGGCTTAGAACCGTTTGGAGGACCTACTATTCCTCTTTCTTCTAGAAGATCAACTATTCTAGCTGCTCTATTATATCCAAGTTTATATCTTCTTTGTAGTAATGATGCACTAGCTTTTTGTGTCTTTATTACAAATTCTACTATGTCATTGTATAATGGATCTTCATATTCATCATCATCTGTATGCATTAATGTTGATTCGGCTTCTACTAAAGTATATTGATCATCGTATTGTGCTTTTTGTTGTGAAACAGTATAATCTACAACTCTCTTTATTTCAGCATCTTTTACATATGCACCTTGTATACGTATTGGTGTATTCTCTCCCATTGGTAAGAATAACATATCACCTTTACCTAATAACTTTTCTGCCCCAAGCATATCTAATATTGTTCTAGAATCTATACTTGATGAAACTGCAAATGATATACGTGATGGTATATTTGATTTAACTAATCCAGTTATTACATCTACAGATGGTCTTTGAGTTGCTACAATTAAATGTATTCCTGCAGCTCTTGCCATTTGAGTTATTCTTAAAATAGAATCTTCTACTTCTTTTGCAGCAATTAACATAAGATCTGCTAATTCATCAATAACTATTACAATATATGGTATCTTTTCTAAATCACCATTCATATTGTTATTTCTCTCATTTACATATTCATTATAGTCATTAATATTTTTAGTGTTTGTCTCATTAAATAAACTATATCTCTTTTCCATTTCATTAACCATCTTAGCAAGTGCTAAAGATGCTTTTCTCGGATCAGTTACAACTGGCATTAATAGATGAGGGATACCGTTGTATACACTCATTTCTACCTTTTTAGGATCAATTAATACAAGTTTTACTTCATCTGGTGTAGTTCTTAATAGTATAGATACTATAATTGAATTAATACAGCAACTCTTACCTGAACCAGTTGCTCCTGCAACTAATAAGTGAGGCGTATTGTTTATTTCCATATATATAGTTTTACCCATTATATTCTTACCTAATGCAACACATAATTTACTATTATCCATTGATGTAGGAAGATCTTCAAATACTTCTCTTAATGTAACAATTGTATTTTGAGCATTTGGTAATTCTACTCCAATTGTATTTTTACCAGGAATTGGTGCTTGAATTCTAACGTTTTTAGCTGCTAATGCTAGAGAAATCTCTCTACTAATTCCAAGTACTTTACTTATTTTAGTACCGGATTTTAATTCCATTTCGTATAAAGTAACAGCTGGTCCTACATTAACTCCAACTACTTTTGCTGTTACATCAAAGTCTTCCATTACCTTTTCAAGTCTTTCTACATTAAATTTAATATTATGTTTACTTTCATTAACATTGTTTTTTACTTTTGGATCTAATAATGTTTTATAACTAGGTAATACATAATTGCCATTTTTTGTAGTTTTATATCTTTGTCCTTCTACTACTTCTTCTGGCTTTTTTTCTACATTACTTAGTTCATTAAAACTAGTTATTACTTTCTTATGTTCTAATTCTTTTGTATCTTCTTTTACTATTTCTTTCATTTTCTTGTTAAACTTTATATCTTTAAATTTTTTAACAATATATTTAACTAAATCAATAACTGAAAAGTTAAGTACTAATCCCGCTCCAAAAGCAATTAATACAATTGCTACTATCTTAGCACCAACAGTAGATAATAACTTAACAAATAGTAATGTAGTATAAGATCCTACTATTCCTCCACCTAATGGATTAAAACTTCCTTTAATCGCTTCAATCATTTGTCCATAGCAAATCTTAGTAGAATCAAATATATTTAGTTCTATTGCATTTAAATTAACATAATTGATATGTGCTAAAGAAAGTACACCAATAATAAACACATATAATCCTATTAATTTAATTGTAAAAAACTTAAAATTATCTCTTACTATAACCATATACAATCCATAGAAAAATATTACTATAAAATTAAAGAAATATAGAGTACCAGTTAAAAACATAGATGTACCTACTAATACTTTTCCTATAATACCAAAATGTTCAGCAGTTAATACTGCTCCAACACCAATAATACCTATTAACATTAAAAGAGATCCAACTAATTCTTTATTTTTTGAAAAGAAACTTCTTTTTTTGTATTTTCTGTGTCTTAGTTTAAACATTCTAACCACCTCTATTACATATTGATTATAACAAATATACGATAAAAAAGATATATTCCATATCTTTTTACTTGGTTTTATTAAAATATTTTATTACTTCTTTAGCACTTATACCAACTACTATACCCGTAGGAATAGATAACAGTAATAAATATGGTAAATAATAAATTATATTTATATTATTTAAGAATATTATTGCAACTATTATTTGACCAATACTATGTGCAATAGATCCAGCAATACTAACCCCTATTATTGATAATCTCATCTTTTTAAATAATATCATAAATATAATACTCATTAATGCTCCAGATAAACTAAAGAAAAACATAATACTAAATAATCCAGTTCTTAATATTCCAACAATTAATATTCTTAATATAGAAACATATAATGCCTCTTTAAAAGAATACATATAAAGTATAAATACAATAACTACATTTGCTAATCCAAGCTTAATACCAGGAATAATACTTCCCACAACTGGTATCATACCTTCTAATATACTCAACACTATTGACAAAGAAAGAAGCATTGACAATCTAACTAATTTTCTTGTATCCATACTATCACCTTATTACTGCATCTATATCAGTTTGCTCAACTATTTTTATAACAATTTTATTAGGTAAACATATTATTGGTTCTAAAGGAGAAGATACAAATCCCATATTAGAACATATATGATTATTAGAATTTTCTTCTTTAACTCTTACTCTGTTATTTAAAACTTCTATTACTACTGAACCATTGTATCCTTCAACAGTATATATTGAATCTATACTTAAATTAATCTTTTTAATAATATTATTCTCATAATATACATAAGCATAATTTCCAGATTTACTATTAGTAAAAAATAGCAGCATCAACAAAGATATTACTAAAATAATTACTACTAATAATAAATCTTTCTTATTCATAAATATTATATCCTTCCGAATAATATATAGTTCCATCTATTCCATACCATAAAGCCTCAACATCAATTAAAGAGTTTACATATTTTATTCCATCTTCTATTGGAATTAAGAATAAATATGTTGATAGTATATCTCCATAACCACTATCTTTAGTTATTACAGATACACCAAGAGAATAATTTGATGGATATAAAGTAATTGGATCTATAATATGATGATATTTAACATCATTGTAGGTGTAATATCTTTCATATCCTCCACTGGTTACTACCGATATATTATTACCATTTACAACCTCATATACAAGATATTTCTCATTAGGATTTTCAACACCTATTTTATATTTGCCATCATTATAATGATTTCCAACTTTTACATTACCACCAGCATTTATTAAGTAAGAACTATATCCTAGATCTTCTAATTTGTTACCAACTAATTCAGTAACATATCCTTTTGCATATGCTCCAACATCAATCTCAACATCATTGTACTTTGTATAAGAATTACCATTTAATACAATATCCAATATTGAAGTAGATGGTAAAGATAACATTTCTTCTTTACTAGGTATACCATCTCCTAAATCTCTATAGTATTTCCATAAATCTATTGCATTTCCTAACGCAATATTAACCTTACCAGATGTTATTGAATATGCATTTATTCCATAAGAAATAATATCATTTAGTTTCTCATCAATTATTACACCTTCACCATTTTCTAATGTGTTATTTAAATAGTATATATTATTTGTATTTGCATATTCAGTATATCTATCACATAGAATATCGTATTCTTTAAATATATCATCAATAGTATTAAACACTTCTTCTTTGTTTTTACTTTCTAAATTATATACTTTAACACTAATATATGTGTCCATATAAAACATATTGAACTCTTCATAGTTCTTCTTACTGCATCCACATAACAAGATAAGTAAAAATACAACTAATAATTTCTTCATAAAATTACCTCTCCATATAAACTCCAAGACATATTAGATGTAACCTTAACATCAATCACCTTACCAACACAGTCTTCTTTACATTTTACATTTATAAGTTTATTAGTATCAGTATATCCAGAATATAATGAGGGTTTATTACTCTTTCCATCTATTAAAACAGATACAGTTTTACCAATCATTCTCTCATTGCTCTCATATGAATATTTATTAATTAATTCATTTAATATTGCTAATCTCTTTTCTTTTATTTCCAAACTAATATTATCTTTTATTAAAGCTGCAGGTGTTCCAATTCTAGGAGAATATATAAATGTATATGCTCCGTCAAATTTACAATTGTTTACTAAGTTTACAGTTTCATTAAAGTCTTCATCTGATTCATTAGGAAAACCTACAATAATATCAGTAGTAATTGAGCAACCTGGAATCTTATTTCTAATCTTTAATACTAATTCTAAATAGCTTTCTTTTGTATATCTTCTTCCCATTAATCTCAATATATTATTACTACCACTTTGAACTGGCAAATGAATATATGGAAGAATATTCTTTCTTTCACTCATCAAATCAATTATTTTTTCATTGAACTCCCATGGATTACTTGTAACAAATCTTATTCTTTTAATGCCTGTATTACTTACTTCTTTAAGCAAATCACTAAAAGAATATCCTAGATCTTTACCATATGAATTAACATTTTGGCCTAATAAAGTCACTTCCATATATCCACTATCAACCAATCCTTTTACTTCATTAACTATATCCTCTTTTAATCTGCTCTTCTCTCTACCTCTAGTATATGGAACAATACAATAAGTACAGAAATTATCACAACCAAAAGAAATATTTACAAATGCTTTGTAAGAACTGCTTCTTTTTACAGGTATATCTTCAACAATATAATCAGAGTTACTTAGTACTTCTATCACTTGATCATTTTGATCAATGCAATCAGAAATAATTCTAGGCATATCTTGAATATTGTGAGTTCCTAATACAAAATCAACAAATTTTTTATTATTAATTATTTCTTCAATAACAGACTCTTCTTGAGCCATGCATCCACATAGACCAACGATTACATTCTTTTTACTTTTTAAGTTTTTTAATCTACCTAGCATACCAAATACCTTATTATGAGCATTCTCTCTTATTGCGCAAGTATTTAGTATCACCAAATCTGCATTCATATAACTTGATGAACATTTAAATCCCATTTTCTCTAGCATTCCACTTAGTACTTCTGAATCTCTTTCATTCATTTGACATCCATAAGTACGAATAAAATAAGTCTTATTAGCACCAATAGACTTGTATTTATCTTCTACATTATAATCTCTAATTATATTTGTCTTACACTTATCTCTTCTTCTAGCATCTTTAAAATTTGGAATATTCATACATTCACCTCAGACAAAATAATTATAACATATTAATGATTTGATTTCTTATTGCATATTGCATAATTTATCACTTTATTACCATACTTTTCATTTATCTTATCTATTGTTTTTTCTAACTTCTCAACTTCTCTTTTGTCATTAGTATCAAACAACGATAGTTGAATATCTTTCTTCTTAGTAAAAGAAGTTAGACCAATACCAACAAGTCTTATTGGTTCCTCTTTATATAATTTATCTAATAAGCATAAAGACTCAGAATATATCTCATTAGTAGCATTTGTAGGATTATCTATCCTCTTTTGACAAGAATAATGCACAAAATTACTATTTTTCAATACTAAAGATATTACAGATGCATATACATTCATATTTCTAAGTTTAGTACATAACTCATTTACTAAATCTACAAGTGCATCTTTTATTTCAGATTTACTTATTAAATCAATAGGATAAGTCTTAGACATACTCATACCTTTATTATCAGCTGGCATATCTATTACTTCACTATCATCTATTCCATTTGCAAATTCTTTCATTATATATGCTTGACTTTTAAATACCTTCTCTAATTTAAAAAAATCATAATTAGCAAGATCTCCAATAGTCTTAATATTTAAATTATCTAGTTTCTTTACAGTCTCTCTTCCAATCATATATAAATCATTAACCGGTAAACTCCATATTTTATTTTCTATCTCATTAGAAAATAAAGTATGCACTTTATCAGGTTTTGAAAAGTCAGATGCCATCTTTGCACATAACTTATTATTTCCAATACCAATATTAACAGTCCATCCATATTTATTTTTAATATCTTCTCTAATCTTATTTGCAAATTCAATAGGATCTCCAAATAAACTTTCCATACCAGTATAATCTAAATAACATTCATCAATAGAAGCTCTCTCTACCTTTGGAGAACAGTTTAATAAATAAGAATAAAGATTATTAGATTCTCTTTCATATATATCAAAGTGTGGTGGATATATTTTTAAATCTTTGCATTTCTTTAAAGCATTGTATATTGATTCTCCAGTAACTACTCCATACTTCTTAGAAGGTATAGATTTAGCTAATACAATACCATGCCTTTTAGATTGATCTCCACCTATTACAGAAGATATGGTTCTAATATCAATAGAACAACCATTTTTCAACATATCTGCTGCTTCCCATGATAAGAAAGCACTATTTACATCAATATGCATAATTATTCTCATATCATCACCAATTTAATTATACCACGAACAATTGTTTGTAAAATAAAAAACTAACATAGTTAGTTTTTATTTTTATGGCGGAGCAGGAGAGATTTGAACTCTCGCACCAGTT
>CAYRHA010000013.1:0-11862 GCA_964424005.1 uncultured Muribaculaceae bacterium | reverse complement strand
AATCCTGTTTTCCCGACCATTTTAAAACAAACTCCAAATTTGGAGTGCAATATAAAACTGTGAAAATAAAAATGCACAGTTTTTATTTTAATTGAAATGATATATAATAATATTGGATGATTATAAATGAAAGAAAAATTATGATATAATATTTGTGGAGATGAGTTTATGAAAAAAATATTAATAGTATTTATCTTTTTATTACTGGTTACAGGATGTGGATTAAAAAATACAAAGGAAAATAATGCCGAAAATAATTATTCTGGAAAAGAAACAGCATTATCAAAAAATTATTTATCAAAAGGATACTTAGTAAATATTTATAGAAGTTCTGTTTCTCTTGGCGATGATGCCGAAAATTATGGTAAAGCATATATTACAATGACTTTTAATGCAGTTACTGAATTTGTAACAACTATAGGATCTGATGATACAGAAAATCATATAACAAAAAAAGTAATAAGTAATATTAGATTAATAAAAACGCCAAAAATGGGCACAGTGGAAGAAATTTATCCTGATTATTTCGCTTTTGGTACAAATGTTGAATTAAAGGGCAGTCAAAATTCATATACTAAAGATTATAGCACTCCTATATTTTATTCAGATCAAACATCAATTGGAGTAACAATAAATCGTATCGCTCTTTTAGATTCGGCAAATTATGGTTGGGATGAGGAACCGACCACTAGTCAAATATATAACGATTTAGGAATTACAAGAGAAGGCGTTGCTTTGACACTAGGGTTTAGGATTGAGCTTATAACTATTGGTGGAAAAACGTTATATAAAGATTATGAAATAGAAATGCCTCCTAAAGGTTTTGACATTGGTGGAAGTGGATATCAAATGAGCTTCATGGCTGATGATGTATCTCAAATGGACACTTTTTTAGAAAAAGAATAATACAAAATTTGGAAATCCCTTTTATATCCCGAACAGTAAGAATCAAAAACTGTGGAAATAAAATTCACAGTTTTTGTTTTGTTAAAAAGAGGAATGATTATTAAATATATTTTAACTTATTTAATAATGGTATATAATTATTTTAGGTGATTTAATGAAGACAATAACTTTTAATGATGATAATCTAAGCATTTTAGATATAGATGATAGAATTATAAAAGCAAGATCTATTATGATTAATAGTGATGGGAAAGTATATCTATCATCATATGCTGGTATGTATTTATTCCCAGGTGGGAAAATTGAAGATAATGAAGATATTTGTGAAGGCGCAAAAAGGGAAGTTAAAGAAGAAACAGGCATTGAATTGGATCTTAATGACCAAGAACCATTTTTATTAGTCCAACAGTTTATAAAAAATTATCCAAAAAGAAATACTGATAATGATTTAAGTAATAGACTAAATGAAACATATTATTATTTAGTATATACAAATCAAAGTATTAATCCAGACAAAATGGAATTAATGGAGAATGAATTAAAAAGTAATTTTAATACTATTCAAGTTGAATTAGATGAAATATCATTATTATTAGTCAATAATAACACTACTAACCCTAGAAATAAGTATTTTTCTAGAGAAGCTGAAATTGTTATCAAAGAATTAAAAAATTAGCAAGTAAGCAAAAATAAAAATTTGGGAATCCCTTTTGTTTCCCAACCAATTAAAAAGAGATCCCCAAATATCTGTGTGGGGCGTAAACTATTTGAAACCGTGAATATAATTCATGGTTTTAATTTTTATCAAAACATTATATAATTAAACCAGATGATAATATGAATACATATAATAATTAGTATAATGTAAGGAGTGTATATGAAAATTAATAGTATGAAAACGGTTAATAAAGATGGAAGTAGGATAAGAGCAATCGCATCAGTAGTATTAGACAATAATGAAGTAATTAAAGATATTAGAATTGTTGAAGGAGATAGCGGCTTATTTATTGCCATGCCTACACAAAAATGTTTTTGTGATAAAGATTATGATAATATGAGTGATAAAGAAAAAGAAGAGTATAATCAGTTCAATGGGAAAATTAATGAAATTAATGGATTAATGATTGCTGAATACAATAGATTAAATAGTAAACATGAATAAATGCAATATATAATTTGTTGCTTTTTAATTATATAAATGTATAATATTAATAGGTGATAAAATGAATGTTTATATTCAATATACAATTATTTTAGTAGTATTATTATTTATTGCGCTAGCAATAATGAAAACACATAGGAAAGATTTTAAGTTAGAAATTAATAAGCTTGTCGATTATCTTGGTGGTAAGGACAATATAATAAGTATGGAAGCTAATATGTCCAGGTTTAAAGTTACTTTAAAGAATATATCAATTGTAAATAAGGATGCAATTCAAAGGCTAGGAGCAAGAGGAATTGTTGAGATAGATAATCAATTAAAGATAATACTAGGTTCTGATGCAAAGAAGTTAAAAAAATATATTGAAGATCTAAATAAAAATGATGCTATTAAATAGCATCATTTTTTTATAAAAAAAGATAGATTATTATCTATCTTACAATATATGGATTTGATTCTGTTCCATCACCTTCACTGTAGATGCTATTACTCTTTAAAGTAACAACAGGTGCAATTCTCATTGATTCGTTTGTTTGTAAACGTATTATTGAGTTTGAAGATGTAGTAATGAACCAAACTCTACTAGTGTCACCACTATATCCTGTAATTGTCCAAGTAGGTATTGATAAGTAATTATAGTTTTGACAAGATTTAACTGACTTTGTTAAACAATTTGGGTCATTACTTGCTATAAAGTATTCATTTAATTGAACAAGTCCAATCAATTGTGACTCTAGCTTTTTAGAACATTCTGTATTTCCATTAGTAGTTTTATCAGTATCGCTTCTTTTACCAATACAAAGATCTATTTTTGCAAGCATTGATAAATCCGAATTAGTAAATACTTTTGAATCGTTTAGCTCTTCTTCCAAAACATCCTTTATTCTACTAACTGTATAATCATTGATGCCTGTACTTGACTCTTCAATTAAATTATATCTATCATCCCATGTAATATCAAAATCATAATCGGAATCTTGCATTATAAGTTTTATATTATTTTCTTCATCAATTTTAATTATTCTCCATGTTTTATCCGCAAATGTTATATAATTATTTGGATTTTCTCCTTTATAATAGTATTCATTGCTTATTTTATATAATCCATCTTCTTCTGTAACTACATTTGATACTAATTGTTCATATAATAGAGTAGTATCATCCTCATTATTACAAAATAAATAAGGTTGATAATAGTATTCATCTTTTATTTTAGTTACAGTAACTTTTGAAGAACATGATACTATATTATCGTTTTCATCCTTATATTCATTTAAGAAATCCAAACTAATGAGAGTATCATCATTGACTGTTGCTTCTTCGTAATCCTCAATTGGTAATAAGTTTGCATTGTCTCTATAATAATTCTTAGCTGCATTTACTAGACCTTTTTCAGTATAACTAGTAGTTCTTCCTGAACCAGTTGCCAAAGTTATAACTAGTACTAGCACAACTATTACACCAACTAATACTAATACAAGTTTTAACATATTCTTTCTAAAATCATTCATTTATATATCACCCTTTCAAATTATATCATTTTTTATTTTATTTGTTAACTATTCTGTATAAATTAAATGATGGTTTGTTGAATAATCTAATATTTATATTGGATGTACCAAGCCCTGAAGATATATATAAGTCAGTATTATTAACTTTATAATATTCATTGTAGTATTTTTTTGCACCTGTTGGTCTTATTATAGCACCAATAAATGGTAATGTTACTTGTCCATTATGAGAATGTCCAGCAAGAATCAAATCAAATTCATTCTCTAGGTATTCAATGCTATCAGGCATATGCAATAAAAATATTTTATAATTATATTCATTGTTTAATAGATTCTCTTCTACAACATCTAATTCTGGCTTTTTATTGTCATATGTTTGTGTTCCACCTATGAATATTCTATCATGATAACTGTTAGTTATGATATCGTAATTATTATTTAAATCTATGAAACTGCTATTGCTCATAATTAAATCAAATGTACTAAAGTATATATCATGGTTTCCTTTTACATAGTAATTACCATATGTACTTTTTATATTTTTTAAATTTTCTTCAAGTATTGTTTTAATTTCTTCTGTCAAAATAACATCTTTATCTATTAAGTCTCCAGTAAATACAACAATATCTGGTTTTGTTAAATTAATTTTATCTACTAGTATCTTTAATTCTTTTTCTTTTATTGTTCTTCCATAATGCATATCGGAGAAGTGTACTACTTTTAAACCATAATATGATATTGGAAGAGAAGAGTCCACTATTTTGTATTCTTTTACTTCTAATCCTTTGGTTCCGAAAAATATAGCATATAAAACTACTAGTAAAAATAATAAAACTATTATAAGCAATTTTAATAACATATGTTTATTTATACCTTTTTCTTTCTTCATATTAAACCTCTATAACCAAACATTTGCAATAACATATATTAATACTAATAGTGTATTATGTATGAAATGAAAAAACATAGGAGCAAATATAGTATCTGTTTTATGGTATATATATGCAAATACAGCACCAAATATACCATATGAGAATATATATAATAAATCTGATAATTGTGTGTATGTTCCAAGTACGTGTATTATTCCAAATGCTAATCCACAAACAATCATTAATACATATTTATTTTTAATAACATCTTTAAAAGTTTTTCTAAACACTATTTCCTCTACAAAAGGTGCAACAATACAAGCAGAGAATATTCCATATAATGGATAGTTTTCAATTATATTTCTGACTATTTCTTCATTAGATGCTATTTCTGATTTAACTATATAGCTTATAATTATATTAACTACACTCATTAATAATATTCCTAGTAACCAGTATTTTGCATATTTTTCAATAAATACTTTGAAGTTATTCTTAAATAACATAAATTCTTTTTTTAAATCCTTCATATATATTAACCATAAAGAAATCATTAGAAATGTATCTAATATGAAGAATGCAATAATTTTTTGAATCATACTAAAATCATTGATGTTTAATCCAAATGATTCCATTATTAAAAACATTATATTATAAAAAAGATAATAAACAAATATTACTGATATACTTTTTATGATAGTCATTGTTTGTGGTTTAATATTCATATATCCTCCATACATTAATTATATCAATAATATTACAAAAAAATCTATTCATTTCAAATATTGTATGTTATAATGTGTATATCAACGAGAAGAGTGGATCAACGATCCACTCTTTGTATGTCTAAGGAGGGATGATATGGATATTGAAAAGAAAGTATACGATATTATTAAATCAAAAATAGAGGATGTCGGATTGAAATTGCATGATGTTAAATATGAAAAAGAAGACAATATAAACTATTTGAGAATAATAATAGATAAAGATGGATATGTTAGTATTCAAGATTGTATAAGCGTAAATAAAGTAATAGACCCTATCTTAGAAAATATTGATTTTATAAAAGAATCTTATACACTAGATGTGTGTTCAAGATTAAGAGAGGAAGATTAAAATGGATGGTAAAGCATTTATCAGTGCACTAAATGCATTGGCAACAGAAAAACAAATAGACAAGGAAATAGTATTTAATGCTATGGAGTTAGCATTATGTTCTGCTTATAAAAAGAATTTTAATTCAAAGACAAATGTAAGAGTAGATATTAATAGAGAAACTGGAGAGATAAAAGTTCTTAGTGTTTATAATGTCGTAAAGAAAATAGATGAAAGTGAAGATGCATCTATTGAAAAGGATTCTCAAATTTTACTAAAAGATGCTAAGAAGATGAAAAGTACTGCAAAAGTAGGAGATGTAATTGAAGAGGAAGTAACCCCAAAGGATTTTGGAAGAGTTGCAACTTCAACAGCAAAACAAGTATTAACTCAAAAGATTAGAGAAGCAGAAAGAACTAGTATTATGAGTGAATTTAATGGAAAACAAGATGAATTACTAGTTGGTATAGTTTCAAGAGAAGATTCAAATAATTATTATATTGATTTAGGAAGAGCACATGGTATATTACCTAAATTAGAGTTAGTACCAAATGAAGAAATAAAGATGGGATCTAGTATTAAAGTATATGTTACAAAAATTGAAGATACTGGTAAAGCACCGCTTATCTTATTATCTAGAACTCATTATGGATTTATTAAAAGATTATTAGAAAATCAAGTTCCAGAATTAAAAGAAGGCATGATTAATCTATATGGAGTTGTAAGAGAAGCTGGAAGTAGAAGTAAAGTTGCAGTATATTCTGAAAACCCAAAGATTGATGCTGTTGGAGCTTGTATTGGTGAAAAGAGCAGCAGAATAATGAGTATTATTAAGGAATTAAATTGCGAAAAGATGGATATAGTTTTATATGATAAGGATCCAGTAAAATTTATTAAAAATGCATTAAGTCCAGCAAGGAATCTTAATGTAATAATTACTGATGAAAAGCATAATCAAGCAATTGTTGTTGCAGAAGGTGAACAATTGTCTTTAGCAATAGGTAAAAAAGGACAAAATGTTAGATTAGCAGCAAGATTAACAAAATATAAATTAGATATTAAAACACCAGAACAGTTACAAGAAGAAGGTATTAATATCAGATTCGAATAAGGAGTAAATTATGAATAAAAAGATTCCAATGAGAAGTTGTATTGTTACCAAAGAGAAACTACCCAAAATAGAATTAATAAGAGTAGTAAGAACTACTAATGGAGAAATTGTAGTAGATTCAAAAGGTAAAATTAATGGTAGAGGAGCATACATAAAGAAGAATATAGATGTAATTAAAAAGGCAAAAGAAAATAAAATACTAGATAGACATTTAGAAACATCTATAAATGAAAGTATTTATGATGAATTAGAGAAGTTAGTACAAGAACAATAGAAAGAGGTGATGTATCATGATGAGTATATTAGAATACGCAAATGATGTTAAAGTATCTACCACTGAGATAATGAAGAAATGTAGAGAATTGAATATTAAGTTTGAAGATGAAAATTCAATGTTGAATGATGATAGCATTGTAGAACTTGATAGTGCTTTAAACTACGTTAATAAGCAAACCGAAGATGCTTCTGAAGAAGAAATATTGGATGAAATTGCTGAGAAGATTGTCTCTACAATTGATATGGATGATACTATTAAATTAGAGAAATTAAAAAAGAAAAGTGCAATAAATGTAGAAGACTTTTTAAACAAAAAGAGAAACATGTATAAAAATAAAGAAAAATTAATATCAAATGCACCAACAAAACAAGATAATATTGTTATATATAAAGATGGAATGACTTTAAATGATTTAGCACAAATATTACAAGTAAATGCTATTGAGTTAATAAAGAAGTATATTAGTCTTGGAGCTATGGTTACTGTAAATTCTCCAATTTCATTTGAGGATACAGAATTAGTAGTTATCGACTATGAAAAAGAATTAAAGAAAGCGGAAACACAAGATGAAACTAATTTTGAAAAATTAGAAATATTTGATGATAAGCAATCTTTAGAAGAAAGACCACCAGTTGTTACTATTATGGGACATGTAGATCATGGTAAAACAAGTTTATTAGATGCTATTAGAAAGACTAATGTTGTTAGTGGTGAAGTAGGTGGAATAACACAAAATATTGGAGCATATCAAGTTGAATGCAATAATAAGAAGATAACATTTATAGATACTCCAGGACATGCTGCATTTACAGAAATGAGAGCAAGAGGAGCATCTATTACTGATATAGTAATAATTGTTGTAGCAGCAGATGAAGGAATAAAACCTCAAACATTAGAAGCTATTGATCATGCTAAAGCAGCAAAAGTACCAATTATAGTAGCTATTAATAAGATAGATAAAAAAGGTGCAGACCCAGAAAAAATAATTAATGAGATGGCTGCAAATGGAATAACTTCTGAGAAATATGGAGGTAAAGTACCATTTGTAAAAGTATCTGCATTAACTGGAGAAGGCATAAGTGATTTATTAGAAACTATACTTATTAATGCTGAAGTATTAGAATTAAAAGCTAATAAGAATAGATATGCATTAGGAACTGTTGTAGAAGCAAAAGCAGATAAGAACTTTGGACCTCTTGTAACATTATTAATACAAAATGGAACATTAAGAATAGGGGATCCAATAGTAGTAGGTACTACATATGGTAAGGTTAGAACATTAAAGAATGATAAGAAAGAAGATTTAGTTGAAGCTTTACCTAGTATGCCAATAGAAATAACAGGTCTTAATGATATGCCTACATCAGGAGATAAATTCATGGCTTTTGAAGATGAAAAACAAGCTAGAGCAATAGCAGAAACAAGGAAAGTAAAAGCAAAACAAAAGAAGGAAGCAGCAGTTGTAACACTTTCAATGGAAGATTTATTTAACAAAATACAATCTGGAGTAAAAGAAATTAATATAGTATTAAAAACAGATGTAAAAGGTAGCGAAGAAGCTGTAAAGAACTCGTTAGAAAAAATAGAAGTACTTGGTGTAAAAATAAATATAATAAGAAGTGCAACTGGTACAATAACAGAGAGTGATGTTATTCTTGCTCATGCTTCTAATGCAATTGTAATTGGATTCAATGTAAAACCATCACCAAAGACAGTTGAAATGGCAAAAGACTATGGTGTTGATATAAGATTATACAATATAATCTATAAAGCAGTTGAAGAATTAGAGCTTGCTATGAAAGGTATGCTAGATCCAGAATATGAAGAAAAGATAATTGGAAATCTTGAAGTAAGAAAGACATTTAAATTTTCTAAGATTGGAACAATAGCAGGCGGCATAGTATCATCAGGAGTAATTAAACAAGGTTCAAAAGCAAGATTAATAAGAGATGGTGTAGTAGTATTTGATAGTGTTATTGGATCTATTCAAAGAGAAAAAGACTCAGTAAAGGAAGTTAAAAAAGGATTTGAATGTGGTGTAACACTAGAGAATTATAATGATATAAAAGAACAAGATATAATAGAAACTTATGAAATGATAGAGATAAAGAAATGAAGATAAAAACAGAGAGATTAGCAAGTTTATTGCTAAAAGAAATAAATGATATTACATATAATAAGTTAAGAGATAAGAATATAAGAAATACTACGGCAACATATATAAGATTAGAAGATGATTTAAGCTATGCTAAAATATATTGTACTAATCTTGATAATGATAAAGTAAGTAAAGCAGTTGAAGATCTTAACAAAGCAGAAGGCTTTATAAAGATAGAACTATTTAAAAGAAAGATTGGATTAAGATCAATTCCTAAATTAGAATTTGTTATTGATACTTCAATTGAATACGCAAAGAAAATAGAAAATATAATAAAAGAAAAGATAAACAATTAAGTTTATCTTTTTATTATTCTTCAGTATATGATGCTTCTACGTAGCTAATATTTGGTCTATTTGTTTGATCCTCATCATAATAGTCTTGAATGTTTTCTTTATCTTCAAGTGAATTGAAACAAACCATTTTGTTGACATATGGTTCATATCCTAAGAATTTGCCTTTTTGGCAATATGATACATAAGTTTTTTCTTCTTCATAAGAGTTTGAACCAATGTCCATACATGCGTCGAGCTTATTGTAATTAGTAAATCCTATCACCATATTTACTACCAACGGAAGTAGAATCACCACTACCATTATTATTAATCTTTTTACAATTCTATTTACTTGTGACTTCATTGCCTTTTCATCACCTGCGGTAACTGCTTTAAAAATATCGAATGCACTAAATAATATTGCCATAACCGGAGCTACTATTAATATTATTGTCCACAATTTATTAAAATAGTCACTTAGTATTCCACAATCAAATTTCCCAATTCTTTCTCCCTCGACATCAATCCATGAACACTCATAACAATATGCACCTTTTCTAATCCATCCATCTTTACATATTGTTTGACCACTTTTTGGGCCGCCTCCATATGTGTCTAAAAACCCACCATAAGTTTGATCATATCTATCGCTTTCAAATATTTTTATTAAATAGCTTTCAGCAATAGCAATTGGTTTTGTACAAGCTTCGCCTCTTAATGAACCTTGCGATTCACTTGTAACCACAAATGAATCCGTATAATAAAATGATGTTGTACAAACTTTTTCTCTTGCACTGCTTGTACCAATATAACATGCTTTTGTTGAATTTTCAGAATATGAATAATATGATGTATCCAATACTTGTTTTTCTATACTATCTATAAGTAATTGTTCTTGCCTTTGAATTTCACTTTGATCTGATGAGTAATTTGAACAAGGTTTGCATGTTGAAGAATCTCCGATTTGCCAATAATATTTTTGACAATATCCATTATTAAGTGAACTTTCACTTTGGTATTCGTCATCATCAATAACACAAGTTTCAAGTGGCTCATCTGATGTTTTAGCACCATAAAAGCACAAATTTTCATCACCAGGTGCACCTGGATCATCAAATAAATATTGATTTTCTCCAATACATTCATCATCTGATTGGACCGCTTTTATCCATTGTCCGCCTTTGGCCTTGCACCTATTTTCGTTTCTTGCACTTATTTGTTCTCCATCTTTAACACAAATACTGTTATATATTTGGTAAAATCTCCATCCTGCTTTTACTTCTTTCATACCTATGAAAAAAGGTACAACCAATATTGCTAAAATTAATAATTTCTTAATATATTTCATAACATCACCCAAGTCAAGTATATCATAACTAAAATACAAAATAAATAAAATGTGTTATTATATTTATGGTGATTTACATGGATATTGTATTTGCAATTAATAAACCTAAAGAGTATACAAGTAGAGATATAGTTAATATTGTATGTAAAAAATTAAATATAAGAAAAGTAGGACACTCTGGAACATTAGATCCTTTAGCAACTGGTGTTTTAATTATATGCGTTGGTAAGTATACAAAGTTAGTTGATATAATTACTGATACTAATAAGGAATATATTGCGGAAGTGTTGTTAGGAGTTAATACAGATACATTAGATATAACAGGGACTGTATTAGATAAAAAAGAAGTAAGTGTTAGTGTAGATGATATTAAGAAAGTACTAAATACTTTTAAAGGTAGAATTATTCAAGAGGTACCAAAATATAGTGCAATTAAAGTAAATGGTAAAAAATTATATGAATATGCAAGAAGTAATATTGAAATAGAATTACCAAAGAGAGAAATTGAAATATTTGATATACAACTTATTAGTGATTTAAATGATAATAAGTTTAAGATTAAATGTAGTGTATCAAAAGGTACTTATATTAGAAGTTTAATTAGAGATATTGGTATTAAATTAAATACATATGCAACAATGAATAATTTAGAAAGAACTAAACAAGGTAATGTTACTATAGATGATTGCATAACTATTAATGATTTAGATAATATTAAATCTATTGATATAGATAAATTATTAGATTATAAAAAGGTTATTGTAAATGGAGATTTAGAAAAGAAAATAAATAATGGTGCAATTGTAGACAGATTCTTTAAAGATGATATTGCAGCTATATATAATGAAGATAATAAGATAATTGCAATATATAAAACATATGATAAAGACAATAGTAAAGTTAAACCTTTAAAAGTTATAAATAACAGTTGATTTATTATTAAATCTATTGTATATTATTTAAGTACCTAATCTTGGTCTATAGAGTCTCCGACTTTTACTAGGATTATGGCAAATAATAAGTAAGGAGGATGTTTTTATGGCATTAAATATTGAGGAAAAGGGTAAGATAATTAAAAAGTTTGCTCGTTCAAAAGAAGATACTGGTTCATCAGAAATACAAATAGCACTTTTGACTGAATCAATTA
>CAYRHA010000012.1:0-14062 GCA_964424005.1 uncultured Muribaculaceae bacterium | reverse complement strand
ATTGGTAAAGTAAGTGTATATGAACCAAATGGTAATTATCAATTATTTATTGATGAGATGAGTAATGATGGTGCTGGTGAATTGTACAGGAAGTATATTGAACTTAAGAATGAATTGTCAAAAGAAGGATTATTTGATCAAGATAAGAAGAAGTTAATTCCTAAGTTTCCTAAAAGAATTGGTATAGTTACTGCTAGTACAGGTGCAGCAATAAGAGATATATTAAATACTATTAATAGAAGATATCCTTTATGTGAAGCAATATTATTTCCAAGTTTAGTACAAGGTGATTCAGCTGCTGATGATATTGTTAAACAAATTAAAGAAGCAGAAAATTATAACTTAGATACTTTAATAGTAGGTAGAGGTGGTGGCTCTATTGAGGATTTATGGCCATTTAATGAGAAGAAAGTAGCATATGCTATATTTAATTGCCCAATACCAATTATAAGTGCTGTAGGTCATCAAATTGACTTTACAATAGCAGATTTTGTAGCAGATGTTAGAGCAGCAACTCCAACAGCAGCAGCAGAGTTAGCAGTACCTAATATTATAGATATATCTATTAATATAGATAATAAGGTTGATAGATTAAATAATTATATTAAGTCTAATATTATTAAATACAAAGATTTAATTAACACTTTAATTAATAGTTATATATTGAAGAATCCAAATAAAATATATGAGATTAAACAAAATAATGTAATAAATCTAAAAGATAAGCTAGTAAGTATAATTAATAGTATAATAAATGATAATACTTATAGATTAAATATGATTACTGAAAGTTATATTATTAGAAATCCAGATAATATTTATAAAAATAAAAAGGATATTTTAATTAAATATCTAGACAAATTAGATATACTTAATCCATTAAATTCATTAAAAAGAGGATATTGTATATTAAAAGCGAATAATAAGAGTATAAACACAATTAAGAATATAAATAAAGATGATAATGTAGATATTAAACTAGCAGATGGTGTTATAAATGCTAATGTAATAAGTATAAAGGAGGAAATATGAAAGAAATGAGTTTTGAAGAAGAACTAGAGAAGCTTGAAAAGATTGTAAAAGAATTAGAGAGCGGAGAAGTTAATCTAGATGATGCTATAAATAAATATACTGAAGCTATGAAGATGGCAAAAAGTTGTTCTGACAAAATAAAGAAAGCAGAATCATTAGTAAGTAAGGTTTTAAAAGATAATAAATTAGTAGATTTTAAAATTGAAGATACTGAAAATTAAGAGGTAATTATGAAAACATCAAACGAAATAAGAAATACATTTATAAATTTCTTTGTTAATCATGGACATAAAGTAATAGAGAGTTCATCTTTAATACCTAAAGATGATCCTTCTTTGTTATGGAATAATGCCGGTGTAACACCATTAAAGAAGTATTTTGATGGAAGTGCTATACCAGATAGTAAAAGATTAGTAAGTATCCAAAAATGTTTAAGAACAAATGATATTGAAAGTGTTGGAGATGATTCACATCATACATTCTTTGAAATGTTAGGTAATTTCTCAATTGGTGATTATTTCAAAAAAGAAGCAATTGAAATGAGTTTTGAATTACTTACAAGTAAAGAATATTTTAATATAGATATCAATAAATTATATGTTACTATTTATTCTAGTGATGAAGAAGCATATAATATATGGATTTCTGTTGGTATGCCTGAAGATCATATTGTAAGATTAGAGAGTAATTATTGGGAAATAGGAGAAGGACCATGTGGTCCAGATTCTGAATTGATAATTTAATAATTAATTCGCAAGCGAATTTTAGTCAATATAATTCTAAACAAGGATTAACTAGGAATGAATATCCAGAATTACCAAGCAAAAATATTGATACAGGTATGGGTTTTGAGAGAATTGTAATGGTATTACAAGAACAAGGATCATCTTATGATACTGATTTATTTGTGCCAATTATAAATGAAATTGAAAGATTAAGTAACAAGAAATATAATGGTAATAAGGAATTTAGAATAATAGCAGATCATATAAGAGCTATTACATTTGCAATAGCAGATGGTGCTACTTTCTCAAATGAAGGTAGAGGATATGTATTAAGAAGATTACTAAGAAGAGCAGTAAGACAAGGTGTAAAACTTGGAATTAGTGGCATGTTTATGAATAAGCTAGTTACAGTTGTTGTAAATACTATGAAGAATGCATATCCATATTTGGAAGTAAAAGTAGATAATATTATTAATGTTGTATTAAAAGAAGAAAAATTATTTGAGAAAACTTTAATAAGTGGTGAGAAAAGATTAGTTGAATTAATGGAAAAAAACAATGAAATAAGTGGTGAAGATGCATTTAAACTATATGACACTTATGGTTTTCCATTTGAATTAACAAGTGAAATATTAGAAGAAAAAGGGTATAAAGTTTCTAAAGATGAATTTGAAAAATATATGAATATTCAAAAAGAAAAGGCTAGAAGTTCTAGAACAAATGAATCAAATATGAATATGCAAAATGAATCGTTAATAAATTATAAAGATGATAGCAATTTTATAGGATATAATTCTACTGAATGTAGTTCAACTATTTTAAAGATATTTAAAGATGGCAAATTTATAGATACATGTAGTGAAGATTGTTATGTAATACTATCTGAGACACCATTTTATGCAGAAATGGGAGGTCAATCGTATGATACTGGATATATTTACAATGATAATGTTAATTTGAAGGTTATGAGTGTAATAAAGGCTCCTAATAAGCAACATCTTCATTATGTAAGTGTTGATGGTACTGTTAATGTTGGTGACAAAGTTACTGCAAAAATTGATGCTAATAGAAGAAACAACATAGAAAGAAATCACAGTGCTACTCACTTATTGCAAGAAGCTCTAAGAGAAGTAATTGATAAAAATATATTTCAATCTGGTTCAAGAGTAGATGAAGATAATCTAAGATTTGATTTTGTATATTCAGGAAAGATTGATGATGAATTAATATTGAAGGTAGAAAATAAAGTAAATGAATATATAAAGAAAAACGAACAAGTGAATACTGAGGTATGTGCTATTGATGTTGCTAAAGCAAAAGGTGCAATAGCATTATTTGATGAAAAATATGGTGATGTAGTTAGAGTGGTTTCTATTGGAGATTCAGTTGAATTATGTGGTGGGACACATGTAAAGAACACATCAGATATAAGTTTGTTTGCAATTAAATCATTAGAAAATAAAGGTTCAAATACCTATAGAATAGAAGCTGTAACTAACAATAAGATAGTAAAAGAATTATATGAGAGAATAAAACCATATAATGATGAAATGATTAAACTATTTGAAAAGGCTAAGAAGATAATTGATGATGCAAGCAAAGATGATGTTATATTAAAGCTTGATGCTAAGATTGATAATTCTAAACCAAAATCATATGCTGATATTATATATAATCAAAAAGAGGTAAATGAAGTTAGAATAAAGATAAGGGAATTAGAAAAAGAATATTCAGTTGCTAAAAGTAAAAAAGCTATTAGTAATATTGGTGAATTAGAAAATAGTATTGTGCATACTGATTCATTAGATTACTTAGTTACAAAAATTAATAATTATAATTTAAATATTTTAAAACAATTAGTTGATGTATTATTAACAAAGATGAATAAAGGTTTTATATTTATTGCTAATATTAATGATAATAATGTTAACTATATATCAAAATGCAGCAAAGAAAATATTAATATTCATTGTGGGGAGTTAGTAAAGATAGCTTCTTCTAGATCAGATGGTAATGGTGGAGGGTCACAACTATATGGTCAAGGCGGAGGAACTAGTATAGAAAATGTTGATGTTATTTTAGAAGAAATTTGTAAAGTTGTAATTAATCAAAAATAATGATAAACTATTTAGTGTAGGGGTGATAAATATGTTGTCTGATACTCAATTATTTGATATTGAGAAAATCAATGATGCTGCTACTGAAATGACAATTAAAGAAATATACGAGGATCTTGAAGAAATTGGCTATAATCCAATTAATCAACTTGTTGGATACATTATGAGTGGAGATCCAGGATATATTACAAGTCATAAAGAAGCAAGAAAAAGAATTTGTGCAATAGATAGAGCAAAGCTAATAGAAGTAGTATTAAGAAAGTTTATTAAATAATGAGATATTTAGGTTTAGATTTTGGATCTAAAACAATTGGTATTTCAATTAGCGATAAAACAAATTTAATTGCAAGTTCTTACAAATTAATTGAATATAAAAATGATGATTATTCAACAACTATTAATGATTTATCAAGCATTATAAAGTTAAACAATATCACTACTATTGTTCTTGGTTTACCAAAGAATATGAATAATACACTAGGACAAAGAGCAGAAGAAACGATTAAATTCAAGGACTACATTGAAAAGGAATTAAATATTGATGTAATTTTAGAAGATGAAAGATTAACTACTAGAGAAGCACAAAAGACTTTAATCGAATCAAACATGAGTAGGAAGAAAAGAAAAAAGAATGTAGACAAGGTTGCCGCTTCTTTTATTCTTCAAAATTATTTAGATAGACAAAAGAGAAAGGGAAATTAAAATGGAAGAATTAAAAAAATCTAGTTTTATAGTTAAGGATGAGAATGGGAAAGATGTAGAGTGTGATGTATTATTTACATTCGATTCAGAAGAAACAAAGAAAAGTTATATAATATATACTGATAATACTACTGATGAAGAGGGTAATGTTAAAGTATTTGCATCTATATATGATCCTAAGAATGAAAACACAATATTAGAGCCAATAACTTCAGAAAAAGAATGGAAGATTATTGAAACTATTATGAATTCGTTACAAGAAGAGAAAGCTAATTAACTACTTGTTTTACAAAGAGGTGTAATTTTGATTACGAAAGAAATGAAAGACATAGAAAAATATGCTGAAGAATACAATGTTCCAATAATGGAGAAAAAAGGTGTTCTGTTTTTGTTGAACCAAATTAATAAAAACAATATAAAAGACATATTGGAAATTGGTACAGCAATTGGATATACAGCAATTAATATGGCATTAGTAGATAGCAATATAAAAGTTACATCTATTGAGAAAGACTCGATTAGATATTTTGAAGCATTAAAGAATATCAAAATTTTTAAATTAGAGAAAAGAATTGAATTAGTACTTGGAGATGCATTAGATATTGAGCTTACTGGTAAATACGATATGATATTTATTGATGCAGCAAAAGGACAATATACTAGATATTTTGAAAAGTATTCAAACAATTTAAAAGAAAATGGAATAATTATAACAGATAATATATCATTTCATGGATTGGTAGAAACAAAGGATATAATTCCTTCTAAGAATTTAAGACAACTAGTAAGAAAAATAAGAGATTATATTGTATTCTTACAAGGTCATAAAGATTTTGAAACAAAATTTTATAAAGTAGGAGATGGAATTTCAGTTTCAAGGAGAATAAAATGACAAAATTATTGGTAAGTCCTGTAAATTTACATAATTATAATTATTTAATCAAAAAGAACATAGATGGCATTATTTTTGGAATAATGGACTACAGTGTTTTTTTTAATTGTGACCTTACAATTGAGGAAATTAAAAATATAAAAAGTAAAACAAATAAAGAATTATATATAGCAATTAATAAAATGATTTATAATGATGATATTGATAATATAAAGAAGATTCTTATAGAACTCAATAATATCGGAGTTTCTGGAGTTATATTTGAAGATCTTGCTATATTAAATATAGTCAGGGATTTAAAGTTAAATATTAATTTGATATATAACCAAATACATTTTGCAACTAACTACTATACAACTGAATTCTGGTATGAAAGAGGAATTAAAAGTGTTTTTCTAAGTACAGAATTAATGCTTAAAGACTATATTAATATAAAAAATAATACTAAAATGTCTACATTTGTTTACATGTATGGATATATACCAATTTTCTATTCTTCTAGACAGTTAATAGATAATTACTTTAAGCATATAAATAAAAATGTAGAAGATAATTATTACTTTATAAGTGAAAAAAATAAAGAGAAAAAGTATTTAATATTAGAAAAGAACAAAGAAACATTTATATTTGATGATGTAATAAATGGTATAAAAGAAGTAAAAGAGTTAGTAGACAATAATATAGATTACATTGTATTAAATGGTTTATTACAAGATGAGGATTCATTTAATGATGTTGTAGATATATATATTAAAGCAATAAATGGAGAGAGTATTGATAATCTCTATGATAATATGAAGCATAAGAATAAAGGATTCTTATATACTGAGACAATATACAAGGTGAGAATATGAATAAGATTGAATTATTAGCTCCAGCTGGTGATTTTGAAAGATTAAAATATGCAATATTATATGGTGCAGATGCTGTATATATTGGAGGTCAAGATTATAGTTTAAGAGCAAATTCAACTAATTTTAGTATAGATGAAATAAAGGAAGCAGCAGAATTTGTACATGTTAAATCTAAGAAGATATATGTAGCAGTAAATATTGTATTTCATAATGAAGATGTTGATGGCTTAAGAGAGTATTTAATACAATTAAATGACTGCAAAGTAGATGCTATTATTGTAAGTGATCCAATTGTAATTAAAATAGCAAAAGAAGTAATACCAAATATGGAAATACATATTAGCACTCAACAATCAACTTTGAATTATGAATCGGCAAAATTTTGGAAGTCAACTGGTGTAAGCAGAATTGTATTAGCAAGAGAACTATCAAAAGCAGAGATAAAGAAGATAATTGATGAATCTGGTATTGAAATAGAAACTTTTATACATGGTTCTATGTGTGTATCATATAGTGGAAGATGTATGTTATCTAATTATTTTACTAATAGAGATTCAAATAGAGGCGGATGTAGTCAAATATGCAGATGGAATTTTGATATATGCAATAGTTTAAATAATAAAATAAATGATTCTATTGATTTTTCAATTGCAGTTAAAGATTTATCGATGTCAAGAAAGATAAGTGAATTAATTGATATTGGAGTTACTTCTTTAAAGATTGAAGGAAGAATGCGTTCAATATACTACATATCAAATGTAATTAATATTTATAGAAGAATTATAGATGCATATTATGATAATAATGCCATTGATATTGAAGCTTGTGAGTATGAATTATATAGATGTGCAAATAGAGATGCTGTATCACAATATTTCGATAAGAAACCTGGTGTAGACGAACAATATTATCTTGGTAGGGAAGAAGTATCAAACAAAGATTTTACTGGTCTAGTGCTAGATTATGATGAATTAAGCAATGAAATAGTTATAGAACAAAGAAATTACTTTAAACCAGGTGATATGATTACTATTTTTGGACCAAATACGAATAAATTCTCATTCAAGGTGGAATATATAAAAGATGATAAAGGGAATGTATTAGATGCTGCTAGGCATCCTCAACAAATAGTTAGAATTCCTTGTAATACAAAGGTTTATAAAGATGATATAATAAGAGTAAAATTTACTATTGACAATAACCAAAAATAATAGTATTATTCTATGCAACTAATCAAAACGAGGTGAAAAACATGGTTAAAGAAAAAAAGGAAATATATTTAACTGAAGCAGGACTAAATGAGCTTATAAAAGAAGTAAAAATATTGAAATTAGAAAAGAGACCAGAGGTAATACAACAAATTAAAGAAGCAAGATCTCTTGGTGATTTATCTGAGAATTCTGAATATCATGCAGCAAGAGAAGAACAAGCAATATTAGAGAAAAGAATACAAGATATTGATTATATGATAAGTAATCACACAATAATAATTGAAAAGCCATCAGATAAAGTAAAACTAGGTAGTACTGTTATAATTAAATATGTTGATGATAAGGAACTAGAAACTTATAAAATAGTTGGTAGTTTAGAAGCAAATCCATTTGAGAAAAAAATATCAAATGAATCACCAATAGCAACTGCAATAATGGGTAAAAAAGTTGGAGCTGTTGTTAGTGTTGAAAGTCCAAATGGAAAGTACGATGTTGAAATAATTAATATAAAATAATGTTTAAAAAACATTATTTTTTTAATGTTGAATATTAAAAACTTTTAGTATATAATATAAAAAGACTTAAAGGAGAGCAATATGAAAAACAAGAAAGAAATATTAACAAAAATTGAAGGAAAAGAATGGAATGAAGCTATTGATAAAGCTTTTATTAAAGTAGTTAAAACAGTAAAAGTAGATGGTTTTAGAGAAGGAAAATGTCCAAGAGATGTATATGAACAAAAATTTGGAAAGAAATCTCTATATATGGATGCTGTTGATGTGGTAATAGATGCTGCATATCAAAAGGCTATAGATGAATCAAAACTAATTCCAGTTGTACAACCAAGTGTAGAAATTAAAAACATAGATGAAAATGGAGTAGAATTCAAGTTTACAATTATAACAAAACCAGAAATAAAGATTAAAAAATATAAGAAATTAAAGGTTAAAAAGTTAGAAGTAAAAGTATCTGATGAAGAAATAAAGACTGAAATTGATTTATTAAGAAAACAATATGCAGAGATAACTATTAAAGAAGGTAAAATTGATAATGGTGATACTGTAGTAATAGATTTTGAAGGATATAAAGATGGTAAGCTATTCGAAGGTGGAAAAGGAGAAAACTATCCACTAGAAATAGGAAGTAATACATTTATTCCTGGATTTGAAGCACAATTAGTTGGACATCAATCAGGAGAAGAAATTGAAGTAAAAGTTGAGTTTCCAAAAGAATATCCAAGCGAAGAATTAAAAGGAAAAGAAGTAATATTTAAGGTAAAAATTCATGAAGTTAAGACCAAGACAATACCTGAATTAAACAAAGATTTCTTTCTAGATTTAAATATTGAAGATGTTAAAGATATAAAGAGTCTAGAAAAGCACATTGAAAAAGACATAATAAGCAAGAAAAATATTGATGCAGAAAATGTGTATATTGGAAATATATTATCAGAAATTAGTAAAGGAACAACTATTGAAATTAATAGTGAAATAGTAGATTCAGAAGTAGATCAAATGGTAGAACAATATAGAGATAAATTAAAACTACAAGGCATTACTTTAGAACAATATCTTGAATTTACTAAATCAAAAATTGAAGATTTAAAAAAGAATTTAAAAACTGAAGCAAACAAGAATATATTATATAGATATATAATTGAAGAAATAAGAAAGATTGAGAAAATAACAGTTACTGAAGATGAAATTAGTACTGAAGCAGAGAGATTAGCAGTATTATATAAGACAACAGTTGATGAACTAAAAAAAGCATTTGGTAATTTAGATGTTATTAAATACGATCTTGAAATGAGAAAGACATTAGAATTCTTAAAAGATAATAATTAAAATTATTATCTTTTTATTATGTAGACAAATTACATATTTTTATATATAATATAGGGTAAATCTTTGTGGAGGTGCCTATGTTTAAAACTAACTTATCAGTTATACTTTTAAGAGGTATTGTATTACTACCACATTGTGAACTAAGAATAGAAATTAATAATGATATTGAAAGAAAAGTAATAGAAGATGCAGAAAAATTTAATGATGGAATATTATTAATAGTTAGTCCAGTTAATCCTTTAGAAGAAGTTGTAAAGGATACTGATTTCTTAAAAATCGGTACAATTGGTAAAGTAAAACTTAAAATGGAATTACAAAATAATATTACTAGAGTTGTAATAGAAGGTATTAATAGAGTTAATGTAAATGAATATATATCTACTGCAAATAACTCATTTGAAGCTACTATAGAACCTACTACAAAGTTTGTAATTAACCAAAAAGATGAAATAGCATTAATAAGAAAATTAGTAGGTGAAGTAGAGGGATTAATATCAAGAGTCCCTTATATGAGTAACAGTATTTTATCTCAAATATCTGATGAAAAGTCTGTAGCAAAAATTACTGACTTAGTCGCAAATTATCTTCCTTTAGCATTTGAGAGAAAACTAGAATACTTAAAGACTGTAAATCCATATACAAGAGTAATAATGCTTATAGAAGATATTAAAAGTGAAGAAGAGATAATAGAAATAGATGAAAAAATAGAAACAGAGTTAAAGAAACAACTTGAGGATTCTCAAAAAGAATATATATTGAGAGAGAAAATAAGAATTATTAAAGAGGAACTTGGAGATATAAGCGTTAAAGATTCAGATGTTGAGATACTTAGAACTAAGATTGAAAAATTAAAATGCGATAAAAAAATTAAAGATAAACTCTATAGTGAATTGAAAAAGTATGAGATGATGAATACAAATTCACCAGAAATAGGTGTTGTTAGAAGTTATATTGATTGGCTTGTAGAATTACCTTGGAATGTGTTCTCTAAAGAAGAATTAGATTTAAAGAAAGCTAGAAATACATTAGATAGTTCTCATTATGGACTTGATAAAGTAAAGACTAGAATAATTGAATTTTTAGCAGTAAAACAAGTAACAAATAACATGAAATCACCAATTATATGTTTAGTTGGAGCACCTGGTGTTGGTAAAACAACATTAGCAATGAGTATTGCAAAAGCTATTAATAGAAAGTTTGTAAAAATATCTGTTGGTGGAGTTAGTGATGAAGCAGAAATACTTGGACATAGAAGAACATATATTGGTGCTAATCCAGGTAGAATCATATCTGCTATGAAAAGAGCAAAAACATCTAATCCAGTATTTTTAATTGATGAAATAGATAAAATGGCAAAGACATACAAAGGTGATCCATCTAGTGCATTGCTTGAAATATTAGATAAAGAACAAAATAAATATTTCAGTGATAATTACATAGAAGAAGATTATGATCTATCAAATGTAATGTTTATTCTTACTGCAAATAATATATATGATATACCAGATGCATTAAGAGACAGATTAGAAATAATTAATCTAAGTGGATACACTGAATATGAAAAGCTTGATATTGCTAAGAAACATACTATTGTTAGAGAATTAATGCAACATGGAATTAAAACCAATGAGATATTATTTGAAGATTCTGCTATTTTAAGTGTAATTAGACATTATACTAAAGAGGCAGGAGTTAGAGAATTAGAAAGACTTATTGAAAGTATTATAAGAAAGATTATTACAGAAGTTATTGAAACCAAGAAGAAGAAAGATGTAGTAATTACAAATAAAAATATAGAGAAGTATTTAGGTAAGAAGATATACTTCTATTCTGATAAAGAAAAAAATGAAGAAGTAGGTGTAGCAACTGGTTTAGCATATACAGAGTATGGTGGTGATATATTACCAATAGAAGCTACATATTATGCTGGTAAAGGTAATTTATTATTAACTGGTTCTCTTGGTGATGTTATGAAGGAAAGTGCACAAATTGCACTAAGTTATATTAAAAGTCATTATAAACTATTTAATATTGATTATGAATTGCTACAAAATAGTGATATACATATACATGTTCCACAAGGAGCTATTCCAAAAGACGGTCCTAGTGCTGGAATAACTGTTACAACTGCTATAATAAGTGCATTTACTAAGAAATCAGTAGATAAAAATATTGCAATGACTGGAGAAATAACATTAAGAGGTACTGTTCTTCCAATTGGAGGTTTAAAAGAGAAGTCAATTGGAGCTAATAGAAGTAAAATAAAGACAATTATAATACCAGAGAAGAATGAAAGAGATTTAGATGAGATTCCAGCTGAGATTAAAAAACAATTAAAATATATATCAGTTAAAAATTATGAAGATGTATATAAACTAATATTTAAATAAGATGCAGTATTCTGCATCTTTTAATTTATGATATAATAATTTAAGGAGTTGATGATATGGCTACTATTCATTTTGAATTTAATAAAGAAGAGGTATCTAATCTTGTATTAATGCCAGGAGATCCTTTAAGAGCTAAGTATATAGCAGAGACTTTTCTAAGTGATGTTAAACAGATTAATAGTACTAGAAATATGCTTGGATATACTGGTATTTATAAAGGTAAAAAAGTATCTGTTATTGGTTCTGGTATGGGGATACCTAGTATGGGCATATATTCATATGAATTATATAAGTTTTATGATGTAAATAAGATTATTAGAATAGGCACATGTGGTGGATATGATCCATCTTTAAAACTGTTTGATGTAGTTTTAGTAGATAAAACATATAGTGATTCTAATTATGGATTAAATTTATGTAAGAATAAGAATAAATTAGTATCGTCAAGTATATTATTAACAAATAAAATAGAGGAAACTGCTAAGAATATTGGAATTAATATTAAGAGAGGCAATAATCATACAAGTGATGTATTTACTCCATATATTAAAGACTATAATCCAATAAGGATTATAAGAAAGTATAAATGTATAACATCTGAGATGGAAGCATTTGCATTATTTATAAATGCTGAATTGTTTAATAAAGAAGCAGCATGCATTTTAACGGTCTCAGACACTCAAAATAGTGATAAGGTAATAAGTAATGAGGAAAGACAAAAGAAGCTTACTGAAGCAATTACATTAGCATTAGAGACACTATTACATAGTTAGGAGACAATATGAAAGATAATATAATTAAAATTAATAATTTTAATATACATTTTATTAAAACAAATAAGTTTAATTCTATAGAAGTATCTATAGTGTTTTTAAATAAGATTAATGAATTAGATCTATTAAAGAGGAGAATTCTTTTTGATTTATTAACATATAGCACTAAGAAATATAGTAATCAAAAAGAATTAACAATACAAAAACAAGATAATTATATTTCTAATATATATGAAAATGAATATATCATTGGTAATTATTATGCAAATATATTATCAATGTCTTTTTTAAATGACAAATATACAACTAAAAACAACTATATTAATTGTATTAATCTTTTAAAAGAAGTTATATTAAATCCAAATATTGAAAATGGATTATTTGATGATAAATCATTCACAAAGATATTTAATGATACAAAGACTACAATTAAAGCTTCTAAAGATAATCCTATGTACTATTCTGTTATGAAGTGCTTAAATGAAACTGATAAGAATAATCCAATTTCTTTTGGTTATAATGATGAAGATCTTATTGATAAGATAACTAATAAAGATATTGTTGATTGCTATAATAGAACAATTAGAGATGATAAAGTAGATATATTTGTAGTTGGTAATATCAATGAGAATAGTTATTTAGAACATTTTAAAGATCTTAAATTTGGTAATGATATTGAAATAAAAGATATTGATTATGATTATATGGGTGTAGAAGCAAGATCTAATATCATTAAGATTAAAGATGATAGATTTAAACAAGCAAATTTATCTATTTCTTTTAAATTATCTAATCTAAATGATTATGAAAAGAATGCAGTTATGACTATGTTTAGTTCAATACTTGGTGGTGGTCCTAGTTCTAAGCTGTTTAGATACGTTAGGGAGAAAAATTCTCTTGCTTATCATATTTCATCTAGGTATATGAAAAGATATGATATTATGAACATAAATAGTGGTATAGAGTATTCTAAGTATGATTTAGCTTTTAAATTAATTAATGAACAGATTAGTAATATGAAGAAAGTAAGTATAAGTGAATTGAATATTGCAAAGAAGACCATAATTAATGACTATAAATGGCAATTTGATTCTGCATCTTCTACAATGAAATATTACTATATGACAGAAGTTATTAAGGAAAGAACAAATAATGAAAAAACAGAATTATTTAAAAAGGTTAGTAAAGAAGATATTAATAATATACTAAGTAAAGTAAAAATAGATACTGTATTATTACTGTATGGAGAATAATATGAAAGATATTATAATTGAAAAAGTAAACAAAAAAATATATTATGAGAAACTAAATAATGGTTTACAAGTATATTTATTACCAAATATAAAAGTAAAAGGATATCATGTATCTTTTATGACTAAATATGGTAGTATACATACTTCTTTTAATTACAATAATAAAGATATTGATGTTCCAAATGGTATAGCTCATTTTCTTGAGCACAAGGTATTTGAACAAGAAGATGGAATAGATCCTTTTACATTCTTTTCAAAGAGTGGTTCTG
>CAYRHA010000011.1:0-14636 GCA_964424005.1 uncultured Muribaculaceae bacterium | reverse complement strand
ATGAAAAGGTATGTAATTCAATATTAATAAAATTAAATCAAATAGGAACAGTAACTGAGACATTAAAAACTATTAAAATGGCTAAAGATAATGGATATAAAACTGTAATATCCCATAGAAGCGGAGAAACAGAAGATAATTATATATCTGATTTTGCCGTAGGATTAAATCTTGGTCAAATAAAGACTGGATCTTTATCTAGGAGCGAAAGAATATCAAAATATAATCAATTATTAAGAATAGAAGAAGAGATTAATTTATAAATATAAAAAGATAAATAATATATAGGAGCTATTGTATGAAAAAGGGATTTACATTAATAGAAATAATTGCAGTAATACTAATATTAGCAATAATATTAGTTATTGCAGTCCCTTCATTTAATAGTGTAATAAAAGAAGCAAAAGCAAAACTATATAAAACCTTAAATGATACAGTAGTAAAAACAACAAAGACATATGCAGCAGAAAATGTTCACTTAATGCCAACAGAAGAGGGAGATTCAATAGAAGTAACAGTAGATGAATTAATATCAACAGGATATTTAAAGCAATTAACAAATCCAGAAGATAAAGAAGATACATGTAATGGGTATGTAATAATAACAAGATTAGCAGATGAGCAATATGCATATAATCCACACATAAATTGCTCAACAGATATAGCAAGTTCAACAGAAGATGGATTGATACTTCATTACACATTTGATGATTTTCAAGAACCAACAACTAATTTAGCTCCGTATACTGATTATTTGAATAGAACTTATAATCATGAATATACTGCAACAAGCTGGGGTGGAGATTATGCAAAATGGATATACTATCCTAATGGTGGATTTGAAGACAAACCATATATGAAAGCAACAAAAACTGTTGGTGGAACAGGTGGAAGTTATTACGATAACCATGCATATATAACAATTGAGGATAATAAAGTTTACACAATAAGTGCATATATGAAGGCAAATATGAATGTTTCTTTAATAGCTTATGCCCTTAGTCTTAATAGAACAGCAGATAATGCATATAGAGTTGGTAGTGATATGAATCTTACTACAAATTGGCAAAAAATTACTTGGACATATAATTCTGGAACTGGAAGTGGAGGTAGTTATGTAGCAAGAAGTATAGTTTATATAGATAACAATCTCCCTTTAGAAGTATATTGGTGTTGTTTTCAAGTCGAAGGTAAAAGTTATGATACTCCGTATGTTAATGGCTCAAGAACAGGTACTGTAAAAGATTATTCTGGAAACAATAGAAATGCTCCATTAATAGCGACAGGTACTCCAAGATGGACAGAGAAAGGCTATACATTTGATGGAATTGATGATTTCATTTCTTTACCTACTGAAATCAATGGTATTGTTAAAGCCTCTAATTTTACTGTTTCTGCATGGATTAAAAATCAATCATTTGGTTCTGGTATGGCATTGGAAGGGATCATTAGTTTATCATTCGGATTAAGTATGTCAATAAATGGTTCCGGGAATATAATAATTTATATGGATAATAATGGTGACCCTTCATATACTTACACTACTAGTGATGTTAATTTGTTCGATAACAAGTATCATATGGTTACTATGACATATGATAGAACGACTCTAAAAGTATATGTAGATGGTATTGTTGTAGGAAGCACACTAAAAACTTTTAATAATAGATGGGATAATAATCCTGTTATCGGATATGAATCCAACAATTATACAATTACTAGATATTCCGGTTTAATTGACGATGTAAGAATATATTCTAGAGCTTTGAGTGCAGAAGAAATGCAAATGATGTATAATACAAGCAAATATTACTATGAATAATTTATTTGATTAATCTTTAATTATATGATAAAGTATTAAATGCAAAGGACGTGTTTATATGGAAACATTAATAATAGTAGTATCAATACTATTAATATCAATAGTATTACTACAAAGTGCTAAAGCAGAAAGTGCATCACAAATTATACAAGGTGGTAATGCAGATTTATTTAGTAATAGAAAAGAAAGAGGAGCGGAACTATTTATTAGTAGATTGACGTTCATTTTAGGATTTTCTTTCTTTATAATTTGCTTAATTATGTCACTTTAATTATTAAATGATGAAAAAGACTAGGTATTAGTCTTTTTTTATTTTATAATATATATGGAGGCACATATGAAAGATGAAATACTAAATTTATTAGACAATTTTGACTTTGAAGAAGAAACTGGCAAAAGAAAAAAGAAAAATGCTGTTTCTCTTGATGAAATGGAAATATATAGAAGATTGAATAAAAAATTTGAGATTGAATTATCAGAAGTTTGTACTTTACTTAGAGAGATGGAAAAAAAAGGTGAAATATACAGAACTAAAGCTGGTAATTTTACTTTATATAAATTTACTGACTTAAAGACTGGGAGAATAACTGTCAATAAAAAGGGATTTGGATATGTGATAATGGAAAATGGACCAGATATACATATTTCTGAAGCCAATATGAATGGTGCCATTCATAATGATGTTGTTGCAATAGAAATTGACCAACGTAATAAAGAAGAGGGGAAAATAGTCAGAGTACTTGAAAGATCTTTAGATACAATAGTTGGAGAATATATAGAAGAAGAACAAAACGGAATAATTAAAATTGACAATAGCAGATTTAAATTAGATATCATTATAGATGAAAAAGATAGAAATAATGCAATGTCAGGTCATAAAGTATTGGTAGAACCATATGAGAAAATTAATAACAATACATATAAAGGTAAGGTTGTTAAGATTCTCGGTCATAAAGATGATCCTGGAGTAGATATATTATCTATTGCAGCTGAAAATGATATAGATAATGACTTTTCTGAAGAAGCAACAGCAGAGGCTAATGCTTTGCCAAAAGAAGTATTAAAAGAAGATCTAGTCGATAGAGAAGATTTAAGAAATGAAATGATATTTACTATTGATGGTGACGATGCAAAAGACTTTGATGATGCCATTAGTATTAAAAGATTGCCAAATGGCAACTATTTATTAGGGGTTCATATTGCAGACGTTGACCATTATGTTAAAGAAGGAAGTGCTCTATATAAAGAAGCATTTAGAAAAGGAACAAGTACCTACTTATTAGATACTGTCTTCAATATGTTACCAAAAATACTATCAAATGGTATTTGTTCTTTAAATCCTAATGTAGATAGACTTACTCTTTCATATGAAATGGAAATTGATGGTAATGGTAAGACAGTAAGTGATAGAATATTTAAGAGTGTAATAAATTCCAAAAAGAGAATGACATACAAAAATGTAAATAAATTGTATGCTGGCGAAAATGTAGAAGGTTATGAAGAATTTAAAGATACACTATTTATGATGAGGGATTTATCAAAGATAATCAGAAAGTCAAAATTACAAAGAGGTTCTGTTGAATTTGATATACCTGAAATGTTGATTCATGTAGATGAAGAAGGAAAACCAATTGGTATAGGAATTAGAGAAAGAGGAGAATCTGAGAGAGTTATTGAAGATTATATGATTAAAGCAAATGAAACTGCAGCTGAGTTTGCATATAATTTAGCAATTCCTTTTATATATAGAATACATGAAAAACCTAAAAAAGAAAAAATACAAGTATACATAGATATATTAAATGCTTTAGGTTTTAAAATAAAAGCAGACATAAAGAGAATGACTTCTAAAACTTTTCAACAAATACTTGAGCAAGTTAAAGAACAATTGTATAGCAAGGGAAAAGATGAAAAAGTAACAGAAAATACTTTTCAAGTAATATCTGAAGCCGGTCTAAGGTCAATGCCAAAAGCAATTTATAGTATTGATGAATTAACCGGGCATTTTGGACTTGCAAGTATACGTTATTCACAATGTACAAGCCCAATTAGGAGATTTCCTGACTTAGTAGTTCAAAGTATTTTAAAGATGATTATAAGTGGGAAAGAAATTAGTATAGAGCAACTTACAGAATTAAAAGAGAAATTAGTTTATATATCTGAGCATTCATCATTAAAAGAAAGAAATTCTATACAATGTGAAAGAGATGTAGAAGACATGAAAACTGCTCAATATATGTCAGGTGCTATTGGTGAAGAATATAAGGGAATTGTTTCAGGTGTAATACCATCAGGTATATTTGTTAGATTAGACAATTTAGTTGAAGGGTTTATACGTGTAAGCGATTTAGAAGGAGATTACTATATATTTAATGAAAAATTGCAATCATTTATTGGGAAGAACACTAAGAAAAGATATACTATTGGTAGTGAAGTAAGCATTAATGTTATTGCAGCATCGAAAGAAGAAAGGACAGTTGATTTTACTTTGGTAAAAACAATGGGTAAAAAAGCAGCATGATTAGAAAGCATCTAAGAATAGGCAGACTTATATTTGCTATGTTATTACTGGTTTCAATTTTAATTGGAGTATTTTATGTAGTTAAAACCTATTTTATTAAAGAAGAGGATGCTCCTGTTGAATTAGATAAAAATAAGGTAGTAATTAAAAAGACTTCAATACTTGCTGCTGGTGGAGTTATTGTAGATTCAAAAATATATAGCAATGCTCTAATAGATAATAAAAATAATTATGATTTTGGTTATATTTTTGAAGACTTAAATTTTGATAAGAAAGAAATAATGATTTATAGTCAAAAGAGTATTATTGGTGGTAAAAATTTAAAAATAAGCGGAAGTCCAAGTTATAATTCTCCTGATGAAATAGGAGATACTATGGTTTCTCTAGGTTTTAATAATATATCATTAGCAAATTATAATGCATATGATAAAGGACAAACGGGTATCACTTATTCAAATGCATATTGGGATAGCAAAGATGTTGAGTGTTCAGGAACAAATACTTCTGAAAAAGATTTAAATATAATTGATAATGATGATATAGAATATGCTTTTATATCTTATACTATGGAAAACTTAACTCTACCGTCTGACAAACAATATTTAGTTAATATATATGATGAATTAGAAGTAAAAAATGATATTGATTCAATAAAAGATAATGTTGATTTAATAATTGTATCAATTGATTGGGGATCAAATACATCAGAAAACATAACCGAATCTCAAATTAGTGTCGTAAACTACTTAGAATCTATTGGTGTAGATGTAATAATAGGAAATGGTGATTATATTCAACCAATTGAAATTATTAATGATACACTAGTTATATATTCATTAGGTAATTTATTATCTTATCAAACATCAAAAGATAAGAGTACAAGTGCATTAATATCATTTGATGTAGAAGTATCAATTGGTGTAGATGTTAAAAAAGTTGAATACAATAATATATCTGCTGATTTAACACTTGTTACTAAAGATGATACACAAAATTATAAAATTGTTTCATATTCACAACTAGATTCAAATAATTATAAACAATTGTATGATAAGTATATTGAAATATTAAAAAGCAAATACCAAAAGGTAACAATAATAGGATTGGGTGAATAATATGGAAATAGTAAATAGAAAGGCTTCATATCTTTACTTTATTGAAGATACATACGAAGCAGGTATTGTATTAAAAGGTACAGAGATCAAGTCAATAAGAAAAGGTGAAGCAAATATTAAGGATGGTTATGTTGTAATAAAAAACAATGAAGCTTTTGTATTAAATATGTTTATTTCTAAATACGATGAAGGGAATATATTTAATCATGAAGAAACTAGAACTAGAAAGTTACTTTTAAATAAATTGGAAATCTTTAAGTTAAAGTCAAAATTAAATGCTGAAGGATATACAATTGTGCCTTTAAAAATGTATCTTAAGAAAGACAACGCTAAATTGCTAATTGGCGTTGGAAAAGGTAAGAAGACATACGATAAGAGAGAAGCAATAAAGAAGAAAGATATTGAAAAAAGCGAAAGAAAGACAACTAATTACTTTTAATATATTTTATGCTATAATACCGATACGGGGTCGTTACGGTTTCGACGGGAATAGTATAGCTTAAATAGCAGTCGTAAGGCATGCGTCAAATCCAAACCAAAAAAATAACTGGAAACAAAAATCAATTAGCTTTCGCTTAAGGAAGCTGCTTCTACTTTCTATTTTCTCATGATGGAATTTAGAGGCTCGATAAAATGAGATATATTATTCTGAAGTTTGTGAGGAATAATGAATCAAAACAAGCTAGTTAGTAAATATTTTGTTTGTTTAGTATTACTGATTAAATAATTAAATAAACTAAACTGTAGGCGTTTAAGTTTGATTGTTCTCGGACATGGGTTCAATTCCCATCGACTCCACCATAATTTTTAAAAGGAGGACATATGTCACTATATTCAAAAAAGCTAGAAGAAGAATTTATTGAAGAAATATTAAGAAAAGGTACTAATGCTGATAAGGAAGAGATAGCAGAAACACTAAAAGAAATGAGAGATCTTTTAAATCTAAACAAAAATAAAAGTATTAATGAAATTGTGTATCTATTAACTGACGATTTAAACAATAAGGTGAAAGAGATCGTTAATTCAGATTGCCTAATACCAGGATATTTAGGTTACCCAATACCTGGATATAATGTTGAAATTAATTCTGGCATTATAAAAGCATCTGTATATGGTGGTGTAATGGATGAAACAAATAGGAAAATGAATAAAGAGGCTCTATTTGATATTGCATCAATATCAAAGCTATTTACACAAATTATTTCTTATAATTTAATTAAAGAAGGATATTATAATCTTGATAGTATAGTATCTGATTTGCATCCAAAATTTAAGAATGCAAGTAACTTGGATATTAAAACTATTATGGGTTTCACTTTTTCATATACTATTGATGGGAAGATGGATAACTCTAATTCTGTAGAAGAATCAAAGAATATTCTATATTCATTAGGAGTTAATGAAAAAGATAATTATAAATATATTGATTATGGAATGATGTGCTTAAAAGAAGTAATGGAAAAAGTTACTAATAAGAGTTATGATCAATTATTAAAAGAATATATAACTGACAAGTTAGGATTAAAAAATACATATATTGAAGTTCCGGAAAATAAAATCGAATTAATTACAGGTACACCTAACGCAAATTTAGGCAAAAACAATGATATGAAAGCAGTTAAATTAGGTGGATTTGGTGGACACGCAGGTATATTAGCTAATAGTACTGATTTGATTGAAGTTGTAAAGAACCTATATACTAATGATTCTTTCTTCCCACAATCAAAACTTTCAGATGTTTATACTGAGAGTGAATTTAGTAAAAAGGCTGATATGCAAAGAGGAATCATGGGAAATGCATGTTGTGGATTAGGAAGCACTTTTATAGATAAATTGTCACCATATAATGCATCAGCATATCAAGGCAGTACAAGAACACAAGTAAATATTGGAACATATGGTGATACTTTAACAGCATCTGCAATATTGTTTAATCCAGCATCAATGGGGCTAAAAAGAGCAAAAGAAATAGAAGAAAAAATAAATAAGAAATTTGTCACTGAATACAGTTTTGAAGGAAAGGATTATTCTCAATTAGCAGCACAAACAATAATATCTCCTTCAGCAGTAGTTAAACCAATGACACATGAAATATCAAAATTGTCTTTAAAACTAGCATTTTTAAATAAAATAATACAATCAAATTACAAAAAATATGATGAAGAAATAGATGTCGAAATTAATGATAATATTAATATCAAATAACAGTACTATATAAATACAATATTTCGAACAAAATATATTGAAAAAATATACTAATTGTGTTATTCTTTACAATAGGAGGCGTGTGATATGAACAAAATCTTAGATTTTTTACTTGAAAATTATATGTATGTTGTAGGTGCATCATTATTTATTATTATTGTACTTATAGGAATAATAGCTTCTGCAAATAGAAAGAAGAAAAGGGAAAAGAATCCTGATATGGTAAGTGTTTCAGAAGGACAAAATATTAATGCAGTTAACAATATGGTACAACCAACTGAACCAGTAAACATGATGGAGGAAAAAGTAGAGCAATCTGTTGAGCCATTAGCTCCAGTTAGCAACGAAGACTTCAATCCTTATTCAATGAATACTGTTGTTGAACCAGTATTAAATGTACCAACATTTGATACGCCAGTACAAGAAGAACCAACAATGAATGTTCCAGTTGAAGAACCAGTAGTAAGTATTCCAGAATATAATGTACCAGTACAAGAAATGCCTACAATGGAACCAACAATGAACATTCCAGTTGAACCAGTATTGAATGTACCAACATTTGATACGCCAGTACAAGAAGAACCAACAATGAATGTTCAAATTGAAGAACCAGTAGTAAGTATTCCAGAATACAATGTACCAGTACAAGAAATGCCTACAATGGAACCAACAATGAATGTTCCTGCTGAAGAACCAGTAGTAAGTATTCCAGTACAAGAAAATGTAGTTAATGAAGCACCAAAAGAAGAAATAGATATAATTGATTTCAATAATTAAAAAATATAAATTTAGAAGTCGTATGACTTCTTTTTTTTAAAATAATATTGTTGCTATGATATAATTGTATTGAATAATAGGAGGTTGATTTGTGAAAAAGATTATATTGTTTTTAGTTTTGTCTTTATTAACTGGTTGTTCTCTTAATTATGAGTTAAAGATTAATAAAGATTTAAGTGTAATTGAAACTATAAATGTAATAGAACCTAGGTCCAAGATAACTATGTATGTTCAAGATGTAGATGAATATATACAAGAGAATATTGATAACTTCTCTTCACAAGAAGAATATAATATATACAATATTTATGATGGATCTAATGAAACAAGGGCTATTGGTATAGCAACCGTTGATTATAATAATTTTAATGATTATTGTGAAACAAATACAATAAATGATTACTTCTTTTCAGATTGTAAAGTGTATGAAAATGAGAATATAATTACAATTAACCTAGAGTCTAGCACTGCTAATGATTTGTTTGTATCAACTGATCTAGAAGAAGCATTATTTACAAGTGCATCTATTAGTATAATTATTCCATTTAAAGTTGTATCAAACAATGCAGACTCTATTGATTTAGAGAGTAGTACATATACTTGGAAATATACAACGGAAGATTACTTAAAAGACATAAGCATTACTTATAATACAACGGAAGAAAATGTAAAACCTGTTAACTATTCAATGTACATAATAGGTGGTATAATATTAGTTGTTATTATTAGTGGAATTGTAATATATACTAAATATAAACAAAATAGTAAGTTTTAGGAGGATTTATGAGTGGCGATTTTATTTTATCAACGATAAAAAAAATAATTGACATATCCATTGTATGGGCTATGTTCTATTTTATATTAAAAAATGTTAGAAACAATGTAAAAATGACATTGTTATTTAAAGGTATAATGATAATACTAGTAATTAAATTAGTTAGTAATTTACTTAATTTAACTACTATTGGATTAATATTAGAGTATGTAATAATGTGGGGACCACTTGCATTAATAATAGTATTCCAACCTGAGATAAGAAATGCATTGGAACAATTAGGAAGAACACAATTACTAGGAAGACACAAGACTTTAACAGTAGGTGAAAGAGAAAATCTAGTATATGAGATTGTACAAGCAATTGATTACTTAAAAAAAACAAGAATAGGGGCATTAATTGTTATTGAAAGAGATGTAAGTTTAAGAGAATACATTGAAAAAGCAAAACCAATATATGCTCAAATATCTAGTGAATTATTAATATCTATTTTCTTCCCTCATAACCCACTTCATGATGGCGGTATGATAATCCAAGGTGATAAAATATCATGTGCTGGGGCAGTGTTTCCAACAAGTATTGATTTAAAAATAGGTAAGAGATTAGGTACAAGACATAGAGCAGCATTAGGAGTAAGTGAAGAATCTGATTGTATTGCAATTATTGTATCAGAAGAGACTGGTAGAATTTCTATAGCCATAAATGGGGAATTAAGTTATAACTTAACTGTTGAAGATGCTAGAGATATTTTATTAGAAGAGTTAAAACCTAAGACTGAGTTGTTCCCGGAAGAAAATATTGAAGATGAAGAAGAATCAGCTGTAAAAGAAGGTGACAACAATGAATAAAGTAAAATATGTATTTAAAAAAATACTTAGATTTTTTGATAGAATTATAATTCTTCCAATTACTAAGTCATTTGTGTGGTTAACTGAGAAACTAAAATCAAAGGGAAACGGATTTGATAAATTAATATCAAAGAAAGGCAGTTTAATAATAGTATCTTTAGTATTAGCAGTAATTATGTTTTTCTTTGTAGATAATAAGACAATAATATTGCTTGAAACTTCAGCGGATGTTATATATAATCAAAAGGTAAATGCTATATACAATGAGGAAGCATATGTTGTTGAGGGATTACCCGAGACTGTTGATATAACATTGATTGGTAGAAAATCAGATTTATATTTAGCAAAACAATTGCCTTCTTATGAGGTAACTGTAGATTTAAAAGGTTTAAAATTAGGTACACATAAAGTAAGCTTAAAATATAAAGGTGCAATAGATACAATTACATACAAATTAGACCCTTCAGTAGCGTCTATTACTATTTACTCGAAAGTATCAGAAGTTAGAAGTGTAAATGTCGATATACTTAATGAAGATAAATTGAATACAAAACTATCTGTATCAACCGTAGATATTGATGCATCAGATATAATAATTAAAGGTGCACAATACAAGTTAAATGAAGTAGCTATAGTAAAAGCATTAGTTGATATAAATAGTATCCCTAATATAGAAGTAGGGACAGCAACACTAAACAATATACCATTAATTGCATACGATCAAACTGGTAATGTAATTGATGTGGAGATTGTACCTTCAACAGTGAATGCTGAAATTTTAATTGAATCTCCAAAAAAGACTTTACCATTAAAGATAATACCAATTGGTACGCCAGCATTTGGAAAAGCAATAAAGACAATAGAAACATCTGTTGAATCAGTAACAGCATATGGAGATCAATCGGTATTAGATAATATGAGCTATATTGAAGTAGAAGTAAATGTAGATGGAATAAGTGAAGCAAAAGAAACAACGGTAACTATTGAAAGACCTTCTGGAATAAGATATATAAGTAACAATAGCACTGAAATAAGCATAACATTAGATGGTGAGACAACAAGAGAATTAGAAAATATTCAAATAGAATATACAAATTTATCAGAGTTATACAATGCTTATGCAAGTAATATGGAAAATCAATCAGTAACTGTTATTGTTAAAGGTGTAAGTTCTGTAATAGAAGATCTTGATACTTCAACAATAAGAGCATATGTAGACTTAAAAGGATATACAGCAGGTACACATGAAGTAGATGTTTTGGTTGAAGGAACAGACTTAAGACTTACATATTTACCAAAGGTTAAAAAAGTATCAGTAATATTAAGTGCAAAATAGCGTAAAATGCTTTTAACTGTTGACAATGTCAACAGTTTTTAGTAGAATTAATATCGGTACATTTTTTATATCCCATATTAGATAATGTTTCGGATTATCTTATGTTAAAAGAAAGGGAAATATATATGACAACTTTTTTACAAAAGAAAGAAAATGTTGAAAGAAAATGGTATGTTATTGACGCAAAGGATATTCCTCTTGGTCGTGTAGCATCCAAAGCTGCGCAAATATTGCGTGGTAAGCATAAAATAACTTTTACACCAAATGTGGATTGTGGAGATTATGTAATTATTATCAATGCTAATAAAGTGGCGCTAACTGGTAATAAGTTAGAAGATAAGAAGTATTATAATCATAGCCAATACCCAGGTGGTTTAAGAACTAGAACTGCTAAAGTAATGATCGAACAATACCCAATAGAAATGATGGAACTAGCTGTTAAAGGAATGCTTCCTAACGGAAGACTTGGTAGAGCAACAGCTAAGAAGTTATTTGTATATGCTGATGAAAATCATAAGCATGAAGCTCAAAGACCTGTAGAAATTAAAGTTATAGAGGAGAAGTAAGATGGCAGAAAAGAAGAAATATTATAGTACTGGACGTCGTAAGAGTTCAATTGCGAAAGTTACACTCGTACCAGGAAAAGGTAAAATTACTGTTAATGGTAGAGATGTAAATGAATATTTTCCATTTAAAACTCTAATAATGGACTTATCCCAACCACTTGTAGCAACTTCAACAGAAGATAAATTTGATGTTAATGCTGATGTTACTGGTGGAGGATTTTCAGGTCAAACAGGAGCAATAAGATTGGGCATAACAAGAGCATTACTTGAATATGATATTAAATCTGATCCAAAAGATGAAAAATCTTTTAGACACATATTAAAATCATTAGGGTTTATAACTCGTGATTCTAGAGAAAAAGAACGTAAAAAGTATGGATTGAAAAAAGCTAGAAAAGCACCTCAATTCTCAAAACGTTAATGCTTGTAAAAAACATCGAAAGATGTTTTTTTTATAGTTAAAATTATGCTATAATTTACAATAGGTGATAACTGATGTCTGGAAAAAAGGAATTTAAAACATTAGATGAACAAATTGAAATATTAAGAAGTAAAGGGCTAACTATCAATAATGTTGAAAAAACAAAGAATATATTATTGAGAGAGAACTACTTTTTTATAAATGGATACAGATATATATTTCTTAAATCTGCCACAAATAAAACATATTTGCCTGGTACAACATTTGAGGAACTATATGCATTATTCTCATTTGATAGATGTATAAGAAACATAATGTTTAAGAACATATTAATAGTAGAAAACAATATTAAATCCATAATAAGTTATCAATTATCAAAAAAATATGGAATAAAAGAGAAAGATTACTTAAGAGCTTCAAACTTTACTACTGATTATAGTAGATCAAGACAAGTAATAGATATATTAAATAAAATGAAGAGACAAATTAGAATCAATGTTAAACAACATAGTGCAACACTCCATTACATAACTAATTATGGTTATATTCCTTTATGGATAATGGTTAAAGTATTATCATTTGGAATGATAAGTGATTTATTTACTATATTAAAACAAGATGATAAGTTGACAATTGCTAAGTATTATGACACAGATGTAGAGAACTTAGAAATATTTTTAACAGTATTGTCAAATTATAGAAATTTATGTGCTCATGAAGACATATTGTATAATCATCAAACACAAAGAGCTATACTTGATAATAAGTACCATAGATTATTAAATATACCAGTTGTAGATAATGAATATATATATGGTAAAAATGATCTGTTTTCTACCATAATAATATTGAAATATATGCTATCAGAGGCAGAGTTTAGATTATTAACATATGAAATAGGTTATGAAATTGATATATTAGATGGGAAAATTGATGTAATACCACTTCAAAATATACTTGATAATATTGGATTTCCACCTAATTGGAGAGATATAATTAATTATTAGGAGGCTCATATGAAGAAAAACATTTTATTGTCAATTACAATTATTAGTACGTTTTTTATAGGTATGGCAGCAATGTATTTATTTGTGTCGTATTTTCCTTTAAAAACCGAGACAATAGAAAAAATTGTAAATAAATATGAAGTTGAGGAGAACGTTGTTACAGAAGCAATAGAAAGAGTATACGATTCAGTAGTAGTAATTCAATGTTATACTGATTCATCATTAGTAAGCACTGGTACTGGTTTTGTTTATAAAAAAGATAGTACAAAGGGTTACATAATGACAAGTGCACATGTTATAAGCAGCGGTGACAATGTGTCAGTAACATTTTCAAATGAAAAAAGTGTAGTAGCAGAAGTACTTGGATATGATGTATTTGCAGATATAGCTGTATTAGCCGTACCAGTTGAGCAAGTATTAACAATAGCAGAAATTGGCAGTAGTGAAGATCTAGAAATAGGTACTACATTGTTTGCAATTGGAACACCAATGGGCATAGAATACAGCGGAACAGTAACAAAAGGTATACTATCTGGAAAAGATAGAATAGTAAATATTTCTATAACAGATAGTAATACAAATGATTGGATGATTAGAGTATTACAAACAGATACTGCAATTAACCCTGGTAATAGTGGTGGGCCACTATTTAATATAGCTGGTGAAGTAATTGGTATAAACTCTTTAAAAATAGTAGTTGATGAAGTAGAAGGAATGGGATTTGCAATTCCAATAGAAGATGCAATGCTATACGTAGAACAATTAGAAAAAGGAGAAAAAATATCAAGACCATATGTTGGAGTTGGATTGATAGATATTGATGAACTTTATTCGTTATTTATATATGGAATAGTATTAGATGATAGTATTGAAGAAGGCGTAGTATTAGGAGAAATAGAAGATGGAAGTCCAGCAGATGAAGTTGGATTAAAAAAGGGAGATGTAGTTACCAAGATAAATGCTACAGAAGTAGCAAATAAGGCAGAATTTAGGTATAAACTATATAAATATGAACCGGGAGATATAGTTACATTTACAATAAATAGAAAAGGCATAATTAAGACATATGATATTACATTAGGAGATAGTAACGAATAACTATCTCTTTTTGTATTCATAATATTGATATTAATATTAAAATATGATAATATTATCACGCATAGGGGTGTAGTTAAATGGTATAATAATGGTCTCCAAAACCGTTGGTGTAGAGATGAAACTACCTAAATAAACCCTTATAATG
>CAYRHA010000010.1:0-15183 GCA_964424005.1 uncultured Muribaculaceae bacterium | reverse complement strand
CCTGTATCTCCCATAAATACTTTTGCAGGATAAGAATTGTATATTAAGAATCCTAGAAGGGAACCAATTATAATAAAGCATAGTATTGCTATATCTTGATTACCACTAACCCATGTTGCTCCCCATGCAATAAGTCCAAATGATAAGAATGCTATTCCAGATAACCCACCTGCTAATCCATCTAATCCATCAGTTATATTTACTGCATTTGACGATCCGACTAGAAGAAATAATATAAATACTCCATAGAACCATCCCATATTTATTTCTATTCCTAATGTATTTATTTTTAATATTAAATCAGCACCACTGTTCATATATATTATAAAGAATACAACTGCTACTACTAATTGTAATAATAATTTTTGTATTACTGTTAATCCTTCATTTGATTTCCTCTTTATGCTTAAATAATCATCTAAGAATCCAATTAAAGCATAACTTAAGAATACAAATAATACTATAAATAAGTTTGATGTTAATTCTATTTTTTTAAATACAAATAACACTGCTATTGATATTAAAGTTGCAAGTATAAACATGATTCCTCCCATTGTAGGAGTACCCTCTTTACTATTGTGTGCATCTGCCATATATATACTTATTTTTTGTCCAATCTTTTTCTTTTTCAATATTGGTACTAATATTAATCCAATAAAAGCTGATATTAATAAACCAAGCATTAAAGCTAAAACTGATTTTGCTAATATTAACACGAAATCATCTCCAGTTCATATAAATTATACTACATTAGTTTGAATTTACTCAATACTGTTCTTTAATATAATACTTAATTTTTTATTGTTATTACTTAACTCACTAGTATCATACGAGTAAACATAACCTGATCCTTCGTATTCTAAACTTATATTTAATAGTTTACATAATGTTGTCACTTCTTTTAAAGACCAATTCTTTATATTTGGTATTTTATAATCTTCTGAATTTGTAATAACAATTATCTTTTCTAGATTATCAATTGAAGTACCTGACAATGGATATTGATTAATTACTTTTTTACCATCACCAATTATTATTACCTTTTTTGATAGATTTTCAAAATATGAATCCACATAAATAACTGTCTTATTTAATAAATTTGGCATATCAAACTTAATTATATCTTCATTCTTTGAACTATCAATATATATACCTTTGTAATTTGCAATATCTTTTATTAATGGATTTACTAATCTATATAATGATGTGCTACTAGAAGGTCTCTTAATTGCTACATATACAATGTATTGAGGATTATCTTTTGGAAACATACCTGCAAAACTTCTTATGTAATTATAGCCATCATAATAGTATGTACCTGTAGTTGGATTTATATATTGTGCTGTACCAGTTTTAGCGATAATATCTAATCCTGTTTGTTTATAACCGGTACCAGTAGAATATTCAGAATCTCCATTTACTACTTGATACATCAATTCTTTTATATTTTCTACAGTATCTAAAGATGCTACTGTGCCCAATTCTGTTTTACCACCATAATATATTATATTTCCATTATTTGAATCTACTACTTTCTCTACTATATATGGTTTTAATAACACACCATTATTAGATATTGATGTTAATGCTTGTATGTTTTGAATTGGCGTTGTATTAATACCTTGACCAAAAGCAGCATTAGCAACTTCAAATGGGTAATAGAATCCAAGAGATCCATTTACTTCATTTAATAATTCTATACCAGTTTTTGTACCAAAACCAAGCTTTTCATAATAAGCTTTTAATTCTACACCAGTAATATAACTTTTTGTTAAATTTGATACAGCAGTATTTGCAGACTTTGTATATCCTTGATCATATGTTAAAACACCCCATCCTTTTTTATTAGCATCTGATATTACATTACTACCAAAAGATATACTACCTGATGTGAATGTTGCATCTCCATCATATACTCCCTTTTCCATTACTGCCATATAAGTCCATGTTTTCATTGTAGATCCTGGCTCATATGCAAAAGATACTAAAGGATTTAAGTAATTAGTAATATCTTTAATATTAGGGTCAAACGATGGATAAGAAGTACTTCCTAGTATTGCTCCAGTCTTTGCATCTGCTACTACTGCTACTAGCCATTCTGGATCATATTGTTCATATACCTCAGATGCTGTTCTTTCTAGGAAGAATTGAATATTGCTATCAATAGTAAGATATATATCTACACCATCTTCTGCATTTATTACTACTTCTGGTGTATTTGCCATCTTATATCCATATAAGTCTTGTTGATACTCATAAGAACCATCAGTTCCTTTTAATTGGTCATTATATGCCAACTCAACACCCATTTCGCCAACTATTTCACCACTATCTTTTATTTGCACATATCCCAATATATAAGATGCAAAATTACCATTTGGATAGTATCTTTTATATGTTGGATCAAAACCAATACCTGCTAGTTTTAAATCAACAATCTTCTCCTTTGTTAATTCAGTTATTCCTCTACCACCAGGTCCTAACTCTACTTGATATGCATCTCTATTCAATAATGCAAGTATAGTTTCATATTTCATATTAATAATCTCAGATAATTTCTGAGCTGTGTCCTCTTTATCAATTACATAGTTACCATTTCCTCTAGTCTCTGATAAATATGCAATAACAGTATATGAATTAATAGTTTGAGCTAATATATTTGATTCACTATCAAAAATAGTTCCTCTCTTTGCATATATAGTTTCTTTGCTGCTATTTCTAGCAGATGCAAAGGCCTGAAGATCAACTCCATCTACTGTATTTGACAGAGATAATACACTCATTCTATATATTGTTACAACAAAAAAAAGAAGAACTGCAATTAATACAAACTTATTATAAGTTACTTTATTTGTATTTATTCCTCTTTTCACATCAACACCTCAACACATTAATCGTTTAATAATGCAATCACCTTAATTTTTGAACAATCATAACTAAGACCTTCACTATCAATCACTGATTGAAGATTTGCTAAAGATTTTAGCTCATTAACCTTCATAGTTAAACTTTCATTTTTATTCTCTTGTATTGTAATCTTTTTCTTTGTTCTTTCAACATCTAAATTAACACTAGTTAAAGTGGCCTTACATAATACATTAACTACTGGAAAAAGAACTAATAAAATTACACAACACCTTTTTAATATTTTTCTCAATTTTATCATATTCATTTTTGTCATCACACTTCACCTCAGTTATATTTTTTCAATTACGCTTAATGTTGCACTTCTTGATCTATTATTTTCTAATATTTCATTCTCACTTGGTTTAATTCTTGCAATTAATTTAATCTTTGGCATGTATTCTTTTGGTACTTCAGGTAAATCTTTGAATACTTTATCTATTTCACTGTATTTCTTAATTATTTTCTTACATAAAGTTTCTTCCAAAGATTGAAATGTTATTATACATATTCTACCTTTTGTACTTAGAATATCAATTGCATCTTCAAGTGCTTTTTCTAATACATCTAATTCCTTATTAACTTCAATTCTAATTGCTTGAAATACTCTTCTTGCCGGATGAGTTTCTAGCTTATATTTCATTGGAACTGCACTCTTAATTATTTCTACAAGTTCTAATGTGCTTTTTATCCTTTTATTTTCTCTATATTCACATATTTTTTTAGCAATATTTTTAGAATACTTCTCTTCTCCATATTTGAAGAATATCTTCATAAGATCTTCAAATGAATATTCATTTACTACTATCTCTGCAGTTATAGGATTATCTCTGTCCATTCTCATATCTAATATGCTGTCGCTATGATAGCTAAATCCTCTTTCAGGATTATCTAATTGTGGACTAGAAACTCCTAAATCAAATAAGATTGCATCAACTTCAAATATGCCTCTTGTTTTTAATTCTTCTTTTAGATTAACAAAATTAGATTTTATTATTTCAAAGTTCTTTGAAATAATCTCTAATTCTTTTTTGCTGTGGTTTATTGCCTCAACATCTTGATCAAAGGCAAAAAGCCAACCCCTTTTTATTCTTTTTAATATTTCTTTGCTGTGTCCTCCATATCCTAAAGTACAGTCTACACATATTGAATCTTCCTTAATATTTAGATTCTCAATTGCTTCATTTAACAAAACACTTTTATGCATTTTACATTTTGCTTTCAAATAAGTTTTCTGTTATATCGGAAAGACTTCCAATATTCTCATTGATGAACTTATCAAAGCTGTCTTTTGACCATATTTCTAAGCGGTCATTTACGCCGATCACAACGCATTCTTTTTTAAGATCGGCGTATTCCGCTAATGGAGAGGTAATACTAATTCGACCTTGACGATCGAATTCGCACTCAGTGGCACCGGATAGAAAGAACCTTTGAAAGGATCTTACATCCTTCTTTGTAAAAGAAAGTTCATTCAATTTAGATACTATATTAACCCATTCTGTTTTAGGATAGACAAACAGGCATGAATCAATACCTCTTGTAATAATAAACTTTTCTCCAAGTTCATATCTAAACTTTGAGGGTATTATCATTCTGTTTTTCTCATCAATTGTATGATGAAATTCACCAATAAACATATAATCCCCCACTTTCCTCCACAAAATTCCACTGTCTACCACTAGAATACACCGGATTATACATTTTGTAAATACTTTTCAATTATTTTTATAATATTTTTAAATAAAAGTGTAAACAAAAAGACACATAACCTTTATGTGTCTTTTATATTGACATTTTATCTATTTCTATTATACCAAGTTACCCATTTTGCTGGTACTGATATTACTGAAGCTGGATTGATTGCTGTTGCAGTTACGCCAGTTAAATTCTTTAATCCTTTGTATACAGCAAAATGAACGTGAGGACCAGTTGTATATTTACCTGTGCTTCCCATCAAGCCAATTACAGTGTTTTGGCTTACAATATCACCTACTGAAACACTTCTAGAATCCAAATGATAGTAACATGTAGAATAACCTATTCCGTTAATATTATGGTGTATACAAACACGATTTCCACCACCTACATAACTATAGTTAGAAAGAAATACCTTACCATTTGCTGCAGCATACACCTTAGAACCTCTTCCTTCACCATTGCTAATATCTATTGCTAAGTGTGGCGCCCTATAATTTAAGCTTTCTACTGTTCTCATTGAAGAATATGCACTTGTCATATACCCCGTAACTAAGGGTAACAATAATTCTGAATCCCCAGGTATTAAATTAACTGCACATACATTCAAATTCTCATATTCTCCACATCCTGCTTGTTCATACATTTCTATTACTTCTCTTGCATTTTCAATCTCATCTAATATATCTATATATACATCGCTTAACTCTTCAGTAGAACCTCTTAAAGTCTTCTCTTTTGTCCTCAAAGCTGTTTGTTTTACTTTCAATTCTTTTTCTTTTTCTGCAAGTTCTATCTTTATTTGTTTATTTTCTTCTATTTTTTGATTCATCGAATCAATTAATTCATCATTATATCTTGTTAATTGCTCTGTTATTGAGTATCTAAGAATAAAGTCAGTTATAGATGTTGCTCCAAATAAATACTCTAAATAAAAGAGGTCACCACTAGATATTTGATAAGCATTCATAATTTTTTTAATTTCTTCATCTTTCTCTTCTATTTCTATACCTAATTCAATTATTTCTTTTTCTTTTGCTGTCGTTTCATCAACAATCTCATCTAATCGAATATATATTTGATTTATTTCTGCTGTTAAATTTTCAATTTGTTGTTGTGTTAATTTTATCTCTTCTTGCGTTTGTCTTTCTTTCTTTTCTAATGCATCAAGTTCAAGTTTGTAATCATGTATAGTTTGTGCGTTTGATTGCACAGGAAAAAGAAATAAAACATAAAAGAATAGCAGTACTAAACTAATTATTTTTTTCATTTTTCCCTCCTACACTTGACTACATTAATATATCATTTATATATATATATTTAAATACCATTTTACATTACTTTAATATTAGACAGAAAAGATGCATTTAGCATCTTATCTATACAATACTAATGGATTTACTGTTTTACCCCATGGCATAGTTGTTAAACTACAAGTACTACATCCATATAATCCAAAGTGCAAATGGACACCAGTAACATTACCAGTAGCTCCCATTAACCCAATTACATCTCCAGTGTTAACTGCTTGTCCTCTTTTAACGTATACCTCTGATAAATGCGCATATAAAGTGTAGTATCCGTTATTATGATTAATTATTACTTGGTTACCACCGGCTTTTGGATAATAACCAACTTCATAAACATTTCCAGAATTTGCTGCATATATTGGTGAATTCTTACCATTTTGTGTATATATATCGATTGCAGCATGGAATGAAGTTGTTCTTACCTTTTTAAGATATATTGTTCTCCATCCATATTTACTTGAAATTGTATATGGTTTATTTGTTGGCCATATCCATTCAGTATCTCCTACTATTATAGGATCACTAATACTATACGTTCCCCTTATTTCAATTCTATCTATTGTTGGTTCTAATATTTCTGCATCAGTAATCTCTGCAGTTAATATATGGCTATTTTCTGATATTATTTTTTGTGTTACTCTTTGTAAACCATCTATTCCTTCTTGTGTTACTAATCTATATCCATATGATTGTGTTGAATCATATTTAATCTTTGTAGTATATTTTACAACTATATCTTCAATTGTCTTCTCTTCTACTATTACATTTATTATAGGCGAAACGGGGCTTATTTCTACTTTTTGTCCAATATATAGTAGACTATTTTCATTGCTAATTTGTGGATTAACAACTAAAAATTCATCAACACCCAACATATTATTAAGTGCTATATCTGAAATTGTATCCCCCATCTTTACTGTATATTCCTTTTGTTCTTCTAAATCACCAAATAATATATATCTAGTTAATTCTTCTGAATCAGTAAATATTCTTTCATCAACAGGTATTAATGCTTCTCTTATTGTTATTTCTTCTTCAACATATAAATCTTCTAATCTAGTACCAGTAGTCTCAATTACAGGTACTGTATTATCATTGAAGTCTTCATAATCTTTTTCAGATACGAAAGCTTTTATTGTATTTTGTATAGATGTTTCAAAATCTTCTTTATTTAATACATTCATTTTTATTGGATCTTCATCTGCTTTATTAATTGTTATAACATAACCTCTAATAGTAAATGGTTTTTCATCTTTAATTATATTGTATATTTCTTCTGCTGAGGATATGTCTTTTGTATATGCTATATATTGTTCTATAAACAATCCTTGTGGTAAATATACATAATCAACACCATATTGTTCCTTTAGTTCTTTTTGTTCTTCATTTATATATTGCTCTAATTCATCTTTTGAATCAACAATTCCTATTATTTCTCCATCAAGGTAAACATTATAAAAAGTTCTTGGTTGTTCTTTCGCAACAATACTTGTTTCAAAAACTGGTATCATTGCAAAAAGACAAATAACTATTGTTATAGTTATTCCAAAAAGTCTCTCTCTTAAGCTCATCTAATCACCTCGCCAGATAGTAGATATTATAACATATATTTTAAATATGTTCTATTTTGTGTGCTATTAATTGATACCTTGACATTCTCTTTTCAACTTTACCACAAACATAAATAATATCATTTGCATTCAATGAAGAAGCTTCATTATAATAATCAGGAAATACAGTTATATCTAATGAACCGAATTCATCTGATGCTTTAATAAAAAACATCTTTTTATTGTTCTTTGTAGTTATCTCTTTAATACTCTCAATAACTAAAACCATATTTACATTCTTATCAAAATAATTAGTAATATCATTAGAGTTAATTATATTTTCATAATTTCTCTTGTATTCACTAATAATATTGTTACTTAAATAGAAACCAAATACATCAATCTCTTTTGTTTGAAGAGTTTGTTTATCGTATTCATCTTTTATATCTAGTTCTGGTTTCTCTATTAGTGATGAATCTAATTTCTTGGATAATTCTCCATAATTAATAGCAGAATCAATATTTTCTATTAATGTCCTATGATTAAATCCAAATTCATTAAAACAATCAGCATATATTAGATTTTCTATAACTCTCTTATTAATGCCTCTATCATATGTCCTAGAAACAAAATCAAAAAAATCAGAATAAACCTTATTTCCTCTCTCATTGATTATTTCCTTTGCAATAATACTCCCAACATTTTTAATAGCACCAAGAGAAAATCTTATATTACAATCTTCAATCTTATATTCATAATCACTAGAGTTTATACTTGGTTTTAATATAGTAATACCTAACTGTCTTGCTTCATTTATATATTCTTTAATCTTAATTTCATTACCAATTGCATTAGTTAATAGACAAGACATAAATACTTCAGGATAATTACATTTTAAATATGCCATCTTAAATGAGAGCATAGAATATGCTACTGAATGTGATTTATTAAAACCATAATTAGCAAATTTTAATATTAAGTCATATACTTCTTTAGCTTTTTCTTTTGCATATCCTCTTTTAATACTACAGTTAATATATTTTTCTTCTTCTTTTACTAGTATTTCTTTTTTCTTTTTAGCCATTGCTCTTCTCAATATATCTGCTTCACCAAAAGAATAGCCTGCCATTACACTTGCTATTTGCATTATTTGTTCTTGATATATAATTATTCCATATGTACTCTTTAGTATATTTTTTAAAGATTCATCTATATAATCAATCTTTTCTGTGCCTTCTTTTCTATTAATATATGTATTGATGCTATCTGATGGTCCTGGTCTAAATAATGCTATTGCTGCAATAATATCATTAAAGGAATTTGGTTTTAATTTTCTTAGAAAATTTTTCATCCCTTCAGATTCGAATTGAAATATACCTTCAGTAGTAGCACTAGAAAATATTTCAAAAGTCTTTTTATCATCTAAAGGTAAAGTCTCATATCTAATATCTTTATTATTAATCTTTTTCAACACTTCATCTACAAGAGTGAGATTCTTTAAACCAAGAAAGTCAATTTTCAATAATCCCAACTCTTCAAGATGCTCCATTGAATAACCACATATATAGTTATTATCATATTTTTCTAAAGGAACATAAGAGTCTAGTTCTAGACTGGAAATAATTACACCTGAAGCATGTACAGATATTTGTCTCTTTAAGCCTTCTAATTTTAAGCATATTTTATAAAGCTTATCTAGATTATTTCTTTTTATATATTCCATTATCTTATCATTGCTCAATGTTTCTTTTAATTCAGTGTTAATACCAATTAACTTAGAGAGTATATCTAAATGTCTAATCTCAACATCAAATATTCTACCTACATCTCTTATAACTTGTCTTCCACCAAGCGTAGAAAAAGTAATAATAGGTAATACATTTTTAATACCATATTTTGATATTACATAATCTATTATCTTTGCTCTACTATTAGATTCAAAATCAATATCTATATCTGGCAAAGTAACTCTTTGTGGATTTAAAAATCTCTCAAAGAATAAATCATACTTAATCGGATCAACTTCTGTTATACCAAGACAATATGAAACAAGAGATCCAGCAGCACTTCCTCTTCCAGATCCAACAAGAATATTATTCTTTCTAGAATACTTTATAAAATCATAAACAACAAGAAAATAATCATTAAAACCCATACTATCTATAATGTTTAATTCATATAATAATCTTTCTTTATAATTAACAGTTACTTTATCATTTAATCTCTTCATTAATCCTTTTTTACACAATTCAAACAGTAACTTCTTAGAATCAATCTCACCTTTATATTTTGGAAGAAGTTCTTTATTAAATGAAAAAGAAACATCACACATATCACTTATCTTTTTAGAGTTATTATAATCTTTATCAATATTGTATTCTAAATAACAATTAGAATTAATAACAACTTCATCAATACTATCAATCTTCTTATTATTCTTAATTAAATCTAAATACTTTAAATATTCAATATCTTCTTTTTCTATACATAAAACCTCATTAACAAAAACAACATCTTTAGTTGTTTCTAATGCTCTATTTCTTTCTTCAATACAAGAATATCCAATAAATATATCATCAAATATTTTTTTATATTCTTTATACTTATCAACATCTTTAATGATACATATTAAATCATTACTATGATCTTTAATATCATCAAAGCATAATTCTCTGTCTTGTTTTATAAAAGTTAGCCTTGTTAAATTTTGATAACCCAAGTAATTTTTAGCATACAATAATATCACTTCATTATCAATGATTAACTCTAATCCAATAATAGGTTTAATAGCATTGTTTTTACATTCTTTATAAAACTCCATAATACCATACATATTTGGATCTGTTATAGCAATTGATTTAATATCAAGTTCTTTGCACTTTTCAATTAATTTCTTAATATCGCACATTGAAGATAATAAATGATAACTAGTTTTTATATATAATGGAATATATTTCATATTATCACCCACTAACTTTATTTTACACTATATTATTCCATAATACAATTGACTTATACTAAAGATTATGGTACATTTAATACCGTTATAAGGAGGAAAAAAGATGGCAAATATTACAACAAAAAGAAAACCGTTATTTGGTAATAATCGTTCACATGCATTAAATATAACTAAAAAGAAACAAAGCTTAAACAAACAAAAAGTAACAGTTAATGGTAAAACAATAGTTACAACTGTTAGGGAAGCAAAAAAATTAAAGAAAAATAAGTAAATAAAAATCTTCATATATTATATGAAGATTTTTTTATTATAATGGTGCTTTTACTAGACGAGAACCGCCAGTGTTATTAGAATGGCTTGAAGATCTATCCAAATACCAATTTGTCAAACCAGGTATATAACCATATGCATTCCAATAACCGCCAACACTTACAATCATATTACCTGATGCTTGATAATAAATATCTCTCCCATATGTATTTGCTCCTGTTGCTGTTATTGTTGGTAAATTTAAATATGGACTACTGCTGTCGAAACCTAACTCTATTACACCACCATTTACATTTTTATTTGTATATCCTACTCTTTTATATGCTCCAGTAAATGTATCTGATGCATATGTACTTGCATCTTTAGAAACATATGCTACATTGTTTTGTATATTTATTCCATCTACAAATTGGTTTATATTTCCCCATAGGTTTTCAATTCCTCTATATTTCATTGCATATAATCCACTTGTATTACTTGTTGGAGATCCACTTTTTACAATACTATCTGCTGTTCCATTATTGAGTTTTGCTGTATTTGCACTTACTGAATAACCTGCCATTATACTTTGACTATCTAATGTCGCAAATTCGACATAAAATAGTGTTTGTATTGCATCATATGTATGTATATCTAGTAATTGATAGCCTGTTCCATTGTTTTTAGCATATGTTCTTGAATATACAATGTTTTTGCTTACTAATGGAACCGTTCCTGTCTTTGACTCTAGTTTGTCTACATTTAAGTTAGCATCATATTTACCGACTAATATATAAGGTAATATTGTATTTGATGCTTCATCTACAAAACATGCTGGTAGATAATAATCTGAATCAACCTTAGTCTTAGATATTTGATATGTCCATATATTTCCAGTGCTCTTTGTCTTCTTTATATAGAATTTTGGTATCTTTATAAATACATTTCCATAGCTATCATTCTCTTCTGTTATCTCACTATATATCTCTTCTGTATCAAACGATGATGTTATTGCTGTTGTTCCACTATATGTTGCTCCTATTGCACTATCTGTTCTTGTTCCTATTGTTGTATTTGGAAATGTCACCCCATATATTTTCGAATTAGCATAGTTAGATCCAGTTAAGTCATCTTTTATTAATGTTACTACTACTTTATCATTTGTTACTTCTGCAATGAATCCATTATATTTATCACTATCAAATCCATATGTATCTAAATCACTTTGTTCTAGTGTTGTTACATCTAATCCTTCTGATTCTTTATATAATTCTAATTGTTTTGCTATTAATGCTGCATCTGAATCTAATGTACTTTGTTTTGCTACTTTTATCATATTTAATACTCTAGGTACTGCTACTACTAATATTACTGCTAATATTACTATTACCGCTAATAGTTCTATTAATGTAAATCCTTTTTTCATATGCTTCCTCCTATATTATGTTTTCATTATAACACTATACTATTTATTTTTAAACCCCTAAATAAAAAAGAATATTTATTTTTCAAAATATTCTATTCCTATTGCTTTTCTTACTTTTTTAAGTGTATCTTTAGCAACTTCTCTTGCTTTCCTTGAACCATTGTTTAGCATGTCATATACTTCATCTATATGTTGTTCATAGTATTTTCTCTTTTCTCTTATTGGTATCAATACTTCTTCTAAGATATTATATAAGAACATCTTAATCTTAACGTCTCCTAATCCACCTTTTTTATAATGATTTTTTAATTCTTCTAAATCATTATATTCAGGCAAATACTTTTTAAAATGTTCTTTATTAGAAAATGCATCTAAATATGAAAATACTGTATTGTTATCTATACATCCAGGATCTTCAATCTTTAAATGTTTTGGATCTGTATACATAGACATTACTTTTTCTTTTACTACTTCTGATGAATCAGATAAATATATGCAATTATTTAATGATTTACACATTTTATTTTTACCATCAGTACCAGGTAATCTCTTGCATACTTCAATTGATGATAGAATAGCTTCTGGTAACACTAATGTGTCTCCATAAGTACTATTAAATGTATTTACAATCTCTCTTGTTTGTTCTATTAATGGTAATTGATCATCACCAACAGGGACATATTTTGCATTAAACGCTGTAATATCTGCAGCTTGACTAACTGGATAAGTTAAGAACCCTGCAGGTATACTTTGTTCAAATCCTCTTTGTTTTATTTCTTCTTTAACAGTTGGATTTCTTTGTAATCTAGAAACTGTAACTAGATTTAAATAATACATATTTAGTTCACATAATTCTGGAATTTGTGATTGAACAAATATTGTTGTCTTATTTGGATCTATTCCTACAGACAAATAATCTATAGCAACTTGTATTATATTATCTTTTACTTTTTGAGCATTCTTTGCATTATCTGTTAATGCTTGCATATCCGCAATAAAAACATACTGATTGTATTTATCAGATTCTTGTAATTCTAATCTTTTCTTAAGAGAACCAACATAGTGACCTAAATGTAATCTTCCAGTTGGTCTATCTCCTGTTATTAAATTATATTTCATAACACCACTTCCAATATAATAATTATATCATATTAAAATACAGATTATATACAAAAAAAGAATCTATTAGATTCTTTTAATTAATAACAACATTGTCCATCTTTAGATATATATGCTCCAAGTGTTGTTTTTAAACCTGATGGGCAATAGAATTGTGATAATAATGATGTTTTAGCAACACAAGTATATGTCTTTGAACTATCTATACCACTATAGTTCTTTTCATTAATACTACTTATGATATCTGTAGTTTCATTTGATACTCCAACACACTCTGTTTTATCAGTAGATAGTACATATCCATATGTACAGCATTTATTATCTTCAGCTAAATATTTACCTGTAGGACAGGTAGAATATGCAGAACAATTCCCCATTAATAAATCAGCTTGGTATCCCTCAGGACAGCATACACCAAAAGAAGAAACATAATAATAACCCAAAGTTGCACATTGCTTTTCTGTCCAACCAGTAGCATTAAAGAATTCACTAGTAAATAATTTCTTTGCTGCCACTTTTTCAACAAATTGTTCTTGAAAATATGTACTATAACTTGTTAATATTTCACTTGTGTTTACTTCACTATTTAATACAATATCTTCAAAACCAATATTAAGATTATCTACTTTTATTTGATCATCTAAGAAACTATATGTATCTTCTTTTGTTCCCCATATACCTCTATTGGACTCATAATATCCTGCAGAAATATACTCTGAAGAACTAATATAAATTACATTACCAACAGTCTCTGTATCTCCACCCATTTTATAATAATATAACATAATATATTCTTCTTCAGTCATGTCTTCTTTAACTAAAAAAGTTCTATCAGTTAATTTAATATCACCATTTATTAATTTAACTCCACTTAAATAATAAGCATTTGAATAAGAAAATAAACTTTCCATCTCATTTTCAAATGTTGTATCTTCACCAATCATGCTTACAAATTCGTTTTTAATTTCTCCAATTGTCTCTTCATCAAGAGTTTCACCATATGTATAAGCAAAGAATTCTGCTCCCTCTTTTGTTGCAAATATTTTATCAGCTATTTGAACAGTAAACATCTTATCTTTATCTTGTTTTGCAATTCTAAAGTAAGCATTTCCTTTTTCCAGTACAATTCTTATTTCATTCTCATATATATTAATTTGAATGATTGGAGAAAAAGCCGAACTAACAGTAATTAATGATCCATCTGGCAATTCAATATATGCATTTAAATATAGTTTGCTATCCCAACTTATATTTTCAATATCATATTTTTGTGTAGGATTTAATTTTTGATTTATAGTTACCACACAATGATTGCATCCCTGATGTGCTGTATTGCTTAAATCATAAGTATTCTCTATAACTTCAACTTCTTCTGTATATTCACCAAGTGTATTCTCACTAGATAAAATATAATTTCCTTGACTCTTTTCAGAAATACTTAATTTGTATTCTTTACTATTATAAGTACCAATATCTCCATAAATATTATATGTTATATCATCAGGTTCAATAGGTTGTAGTACTGCATATGTAGTTAAATCATTCGCATATTCTCCATCTTTAATTTTTACAATTTCATTTGTATCCTTCTCTTTAAACACAAATAATATTAAAACAACTCCAATGATAATCAACACAAGAAGAACAGAAACAATTATAATTACCTTCTTTTTATTTGATAATATAAAATCAAATATCTTCTTAAACATACATATTTCCTTTCTAAAAATACATTATATAAATATTATACTACTAACAAATAAAACAATAAATATCATTTTTTTATTTGTTCCCAAGTATTATTTCTACCAAAATGTCCATAAGCAGCAAGATCATAATATATAGGTTTCTTTAAATCTAATTCATCAATTATATTTTGAACATTAAAATTAAAATTCTCATTTATATATTTCAATATAACTTCTTGAGAAACCTTTGAAGTATTAAAATCATTTATATTAATTGATA